>DATEDD010000024.1:0-10220 GCA_035286565.1 Anaerolineales bacterium | reverse complement strand
CCTGATCGAAGTTGCGGATGATGGCAACGGGATTCCCCCCGCTGAATTGGAATTAGCCGCTTCGCGTCATGCGACCTCGAAGCTGATTCTGTCCGAGGACTTGTTCCATATCTCAACCCTGGGCTTCCGCGGCGAGGCGCTCGCTTCGATCGGTTCCGTTTCACATTTTACAATCATCTCGCGGGTGGACTCTGCAAAGGAAGGCGCGCGCCTGAAAGTGGATGGCGGCCTTTCAGGCAGGGTGGAAAAAGCAGGCGCGCCTGTGGGGACGCTGGTGCGCGTGGAAAATTTATTTTATAACGTGCCTGCGCGTTTGAAATTCTTGAAAACAGATGTCACCGAAAGACGCGCCATTGATGCAATGGTCACGCGCTATGCGCTGGCTTACCCTACGGTGCGCTTCAAAGTGACCGATGGCAGGCAGTCCACTTTGCAAACTGCCGGCGATGGGGACCGCCGTGCCATCCTGGCCGCATTGTATGGAGTGGATGTCGCGAAACAAATGCTGGAAGTGATGGCTCAGGAGGAAGGTTTATCGTTAACCGGCTTTATCAGCCCCACCTCGGTGACTCGCTCCAACCGCAAGGAAATCACGTTCTTCGTCAATGGTCGCTGGGTGCAGGAAATCTCTTTGACCTCGGCCTTGTTGCAGGCGTATCACACCTTGTTGATGGTGGGACGTTATCCGCTCACGGCTTTGTTTTTGGAAATTGCGCCCGAAGATGTGGATGTGAATGTGCATCCCACCAAGGCGCAAGTGCGCTTTCGAAACCAGGATAAAGTTTTCAGTTTCGTGCAGCGCTCCGCGCGCAAGGCCTTGTTGGCCTACACACCCGTGCCCTCCGTTTCACCGCAATTGTGGGGGACTCGCCCTGCTTCGATGGAGAGAAGGGAAGTGGGGATTGATTGGAGCATTGGGCATTCCAGTGATCAGTTATCAGTGGGCAGTCAGCAGGATGCAAAAGGCGGAATGCAGAATGCGGAAGACGGTCAGCAGTCAATCGTAAATCGTCAATCGAAAATCGGAAATCCGTCCTTCGCAGGCGTTCCTCTTCTAAGGTTGATCGGGCAAATTGGTTCAACCTATCTCGTCGCGGAAGGTCCCGATGGACTTTATCTAATTGACCAGCATGCCGCGCATGAACGCGTCTTGTTTGAAAGATTGATGGCCCAGCATGAAATGAAGAATATTCCCTCCCAGGCCTTGCTTTCCCCGGAAGTGGTCACATTACCGCCACAATCTGCGAAGATGCTTACTGAACAATTGCCGTTCCTGAATCATTTTGGCTTTGAAGTGGAAGAGTTCGGCGCGAATACTTTCCAGGTGCGTGCCATACCTGTCTTGTTTTCGGGCGGTGATCCTGCCTCCGCGTTGCGGGCTTTGGTCGAGGATTTTGAAGAGGATGAAACGCCGTTGCAGGCCGAGATGGAGGCGAAACTCGCGGCGCGCGTCTGCAAACGGCTGGCTGTCAAAGGCGGGCAAATCCTGACGAGCGAAGAGCAACGCAGTCTGTTGAATGACCTTGAAGCCTGCCAATCACCGCGCACCTGTCCGCATGGCAGACCGACGATGATTCACCTCCCCGTGGATATGCTTGAGCGTCAATTTGGAAGAAAAGGCGCACGCTAAGCACAAATAAGGACTGCTAAATTTATTGGAACACTGGGCATTAATATATAAGGAGTCCCCAAAATTTTGCGGGGATTTTTTTATCTGCTTTCAAAAACCTCACGAAAAGCGAATGTTATTTTCTCTTTAACAGCATCCATTGCGGGAGCGGGGTTGAGCAGATCGGCAAGTGAAACGAGCGGATCGTTTATTCCACAAGCAATGATGCCATCCCAATATTCCATGTCTGGATTTACATTCAGCGCAAAGCCGTGACGTGTGACTCCGCGCGCATCCACCTTTATGCCGATCGCGGCAATTTTGGCGGGTTTCTTTTTATCTTCAGGGCGACAGCGCGGGCAGTGTGAATGTACATCCGGCTGAACCCACACCCCGGTCAAGCCGGTGCGCTGACCTGCCGCGATCCCGAAATGCATCAACGTCCCGATCAGCATTTTCTCCAACTTACGGACGTAACCGACATAATCGGACCTGACTGGTCTCATCGAGTAGCTTTCCCTATCAGAAGACTCATTCTGAGATTTGTCATGGCTTAGTGGAACAAGAGGAATTAAAGGATACCCCACCAACTGACCCGGCCCGTGATAGGTGACATCGCCGCCGCGATCCACCCAATGAATGGATATGCCTTTTATCTTTAATTTTTCCTGGCCCCACAATAGATTTTCTGATTTGCCTGTTCTCCCAAATGTGTACACGTGGGGATGTTCAAGCAAAAGCAAAGTCGGCGGACGTTTCCCCTCTGCAATTTCCGCGGCGTATTGATCCTGTAACTTCCAGGCGCGTTCGTAATCAATAAGACCTAAATCTTCAATAACCATTAGACACAGAGATGGGTAAACACGTAGACAAGTAGACAATGGAACGCACTACTCATCCTTTACGCGAAGCGTTCATCATCCATCCTTTTCCCTAAATATTCTTCTATATAAATCTGATTCCAGCAACCCGTTCGGATCGCAGCGTTTTTTCAATTTCTTGAATTTTGCCGCCGTTTCTTTTCCGTAAAATGCGAGGGTGGTTTCAGCGCTGGTTTCGCTGTTTTTTGCGAAATAAAATCTGCCACCGTTGGCCAGCACGATTCTGTCAAACTCCTGTAACATGGCGCTTAATTTTGCGCGGTTACCCTCGCTCACTTTGAAATCCATGGCGAGCGAGAAACCATCCACAGCGTGGGTCAGTAAAAACTGATCAGGGCGGTGGCGTTTGGTTACCCCAAGATAAAAAGGCAGGCGGTTCTGGTGCGAAAGTTTCAGTATCTCGGTCCACGCGGATTCAGCAGTCTCTTTTGGCAGAAAGGATTGATATTGGATCAATCCGCCGCGACCGTAGGAGAGTTCCCAATTGGGTACATAATCCAAAAGAAAATGAAACGCCGCGTGAGACTGTCGGAAGGTATGTTTTCTTAATGAAGCGATATATTTCGCAGTGTTGATTCCCCATGTGCCCAGGTTATTCGTAAATGGTGATATAAAATAATGCAGTAGTCCCTTTGGGAAAACGCCAAAGATGCGTGGCGGCAAAATTTGATTTTGAATCTTCATCGTTTCCTGCGGGTTTTTATCCTCGCCTGCCTGCAAATAGCGCGCGGCATGGATCTGTCCGCGGCCGAGGGCATAGCCGCCCGCGATCCCGTCCATCCAGCCGACGATGTAATCATATTTGGGAGCGCCATCGAGCAGGCTGAAGAGTTGTCGGCGTAGATTCTGCACGGGCCAGGCATCAACCGCTAAAAGTCCGGAATGGATGCGTTTCATCTGCAGGGTGATGGATGTAAAAATTCCAAGCATCCCCAATCCGCCGATCATGGCGTAAAACAAATCCGCGTTCTTTTTGGGGGAGCACGTGATCTCTGCGCCCGTCGGCAAAATGGCAGTGAACCCGAGCACGTGTTCGCCAATGGGGCCCATCTTGAAATTATTTTTGCCGTGAATATTTGCGGCCAGGCATCCGCCCAATGTGGTTTTCATCGTGCCTGAAACAACAGGCGGCCACCAGCCATGCGGTTCGACTATTTTCCAAAGTTGTTCAAGGGTGACGCCGGGTTCGCATCGGACCTGACCTTTGGCCTGATCCCATTTAATGATCTGGTTCATCGCTGACATATCGAGCGTGATCCCGCCGCCGTTCAAGGAGGCGTCATTGTAACTGCGCCCTGCCCCTCGCGCCGTGACGGTCAGCCCCATCTTCTTTGCGAGTTTGAAGGCCGAATAAATTTCTTCGGCAGATTTAGGCTGGCTGAGGTAGGAGGCCGCCTTGAGTGAATGTCCAAAGTTGTCGAGTTGGGTGAAGGTTTTTTGCATGGTGATGTGAAAGGAAACCCTAAAGGTCTTTAAGACCTTTAGGGTTTTATATGAAATTAAAACGACATACGGCGGAAGATCACCGACGGCATATGTTGAATGACGAGCATGATCCAGCGCCAAATGGAGGCAGTATAGATCAGTTGCTTGCGTTGGCACATGGCTTTGTAAATATCTTCCACTGCTTTTTCAGGTGTGACCGCAAAAGGAGTTGCGCCCTGGGCGGCTTTGAGCATTTCGGTTTTTACGAAACCGGGTTTGACGGTTAACACATTCACACCATGACGGGTCAGCCGGTTGCGAAGCGCCTCGAGATAAGTTGTCAACCCTCCTTTGGAAGTGTTGTAACCGGGGTTGGCAATCCGTCCGCGGTCACCTGCAACGGAGGAGATGCCGACGATCTGTCCCGCTTTTGCATTTTGGAACATTTCTGCCACTGGGCTGAGCCAGGCCATTGCGCCGATCAGATTGACTTCGACCATTTTGCGGTCGCCTTCAAAGTTGTAATTGTTCAGCCCGGGAGGGTAGTTGACGCCGGCCATGAAGACGATCAGATCCAATCCGCCCAGATCTGCAACGATCCTGCGAAGCAAGGCCGGCACTTCAGCATAGTTCGCCGCGTCATGCACATAAGCCTGGGTGCGGGTTTCATTTAATGGTCTGTTGATTTCATTGCAAAGCGTTATTAATTTATCTTTTCTGCGTGCGATCAACGCCAGGTTGTATCCCTCTTTTGCCAGTTTTTGGGCAAGGACGGCGCCGATTCCATCGGATGCGCCGACAATGATCCCGCGTCGGCGTGGAGTCAGCGGCGTGGCAGGAACAGGCTTGCCCTGCGAAGTTCCCGCAGGGGAAGTTTTCTTAAAGGGTTTGGGTGAATCAGACACAGGCGACCTCATAAAAAATTTGAGAACGTCATTCTAACACAGTCCATTTATTGTCCAAAATGGATGCTGTCATTCTTCAATCTATGTGTATAATAAGGGAAATTATTTTTTTCCTGTTTTAGCGTATGATCCAAAGGCTGTTATGAAAGATAAAAACGAAGACGGGCACGGTGCGTTCGATCGTGCCAGGGATATCATTAATCAGAATCCTTTGATCCTACCTGAAGAAAAAAAAGGAATTTTCAAATTAATTCAGGTATTGATTGAAGCTGCAGAAATTTCGCCCAACCCACCTAATAAGAATACTCACATAAAGACCTTTACACAGGAAATCATCTCCAAAGATTCCCTGATGGTTCTGGTGAAACAGCAAGCCGATGAGCTGGATGCCTTGAAAAGCATCAGCATGAATCTGACCTCCAGCCTGGACCTGCAGACTGTGCTGGATGCAGTAGTGAGCGAAGCGATCAGGCTGATAAGGAATTCACGCCTGGCTCACATTTATTTGTATGCTCATGGGACTCTGGATTTTGGAGCCTCCTTAAATATAGATGGTGTCAAAAACAAAGGCTTTGCGCGACCGAGGCCAAATGGTCTCACCTATTCTGTGGCAAACAGCGGCGAACAGATTATTGTTGAGGATATTCTTCGTCATCCGCTTTTTAAGGATCTTCCTCCTGATTGGACTGGATCGATGATCGGTATTCCGCTCAAATTCAACAACTCCATTGTGGGAGTCATGAATCTTTCGAGAACCATTCTGGGTGGCTTCACAAAAGCTGAGTTGCGCCTGATCGGCCTGCTGGCGGATCAGGCCGCAGTGGCGATCTCAAATGCGAATCTGCATAAAGGTGTAACCGAGCTGGCCAACACAGACAGTGTCACCGGACTGCCTAATCGCCGCGCATTGGACGAGCGCCTTCAAGAAGACATTCGCCATGCAAAGCGCATGAATTCCAATTTCTCTGTCGTGATGATGGATTTGGATGGATTCAAGAATGTGAACGACTCATATGGGCATATCGTCGGCGATGAGATCCTGCATTCCCTTTTCAATCACCTCGCTGATAATATTCGCCCAACAGATTTTCTGGCGCGCTACGGCGGCGACGAACTTACCCTGATTATCCGCGATGCGGACCAAGGTGTTGCTGAAATTGTGACGCAGAAGATGATAGACTTGGTTAAGGAACACAACCCTCACCTTCCTGGAATTAATAATATCAATCTGGGCATCACGGCCGGTATCGCCATCTACCCGCTGCACTCAAAAAACTCCGGCGATCTCTTGCGAGCGGCCGATGCGGCCTTGTATCAAGCCAAGAAACATCACCGCGGTTCATTCAGTATTGCAAGAGGGATGACGGGGGATTTACATCCAATCACAGCTCCACGATTTAGAAAGAGTTGAACTATTCAAGAAACGCCGCGCCTCTGCGGTGTTTTTTCTTGTAACCAAAGAGAGATTCGCGGGGTTATATTCATACAAATCCAAACTCAGGAGCCGACATGATTTCGACACCCTTCGCGTCAACCTACCAGCCCCACAAAGTAAAACTCATTCTCAACCCCATGGCAGACATGGGACGCGCATGGAAGACCGCCAATGAACTGCGTCCGATAGCACAGGAGTTCAAAGGCGAACTTACATGGAGTGGAACGGTCTACCCAACCCATGCAATTGAACTTGCCAAACAAGCTGTTCAAGAAGGCTGTGACATGGTGATTGCCCTGGGCGGGGATGGCACGGTCCATGAAGTGATCAACGGTCTGATGCAGGTTCCTGAAAACAAACGCCCCGTCATGGGCATTGTCCCCATCGGCTCAGGCAATGACTTTGCCTATTCGATGGGCATCACACAGAAATCCTCGCATGCGCTGGCACACGCGCTCAAAGCGGAAAATATTCAACCCGTGGATATTGGCTTGATGACCGATGAACAGGGCCGCAAGGAATATTTTGATAACAGCCTCGGCATCGGCTTTGACGCGGTCGTCACCATCCGTTCGCATAAATTGCCGATTGTCAAAGGTTTTCTCATGTATCTCACGGCGGTCATTCAGACGATCATTCTCAACCACAATCCTGCCAGGGTAAAAATAGAAACAGACACCGAAACATGGGAAGGCAGCACCCTCATGGCCACCCTCTGCAATGGCCCGCGTGAAGGCGGCGGATTCATGCTTTCGCCCAACTCGAATAATCACGATGGCAAACTGGAATACGTCATCGTCAACAAAGTTTCACGCGCCATGATGTTCCGCCTCGTGCCTGAATTCATGCAAGGCACCCATATGCGCTTCAAACAGATCCGCATGGGTGAATTCAAAAAGTTAAAGCTTGCCTCCGATCTCCCGCTTTACATTCATGCCGACGGGGAGATATTCACAAGTTTCGGAAGCAATCTTCGTAAAGTCTCGTTTGAGATTCTCCCGGAAGCGTTGAAGGTGGTGAGAGGGTAAGCAGGGTTATGCGTACACAATGTAGACAGGTACACAGGTCATAAACTTGTGTACCTGTCTCCTTATTGACCTGTTTACATTTATACTTATCCCATGCCCGACCTCTATCACAGCCTGCTCAACTTCGATCTTGGACACATAAAAATCATCGCGGATTTATGGGGACTCGAACTAAACTCAGACGATGTGGACTCTGCCGCGCAGGAACTCTGCGCCTCTCTTCTGGACCTTGAAACTGTTACCGAAACAATAGACATTCTCACCGCTGAAGCACTCGCCGCCATAACTGCCTTAGTTGAGTCAGGCGGCAAAATGGAGTGGGGTATCTTTGCACGTAAATTCGGCGAGATCCGTGAAATGGGCGCAGGGAAACGAGACCGCGAACGTCCACACCTAAAACCAACCTCAACAGCAGAGATCCTTTTTTACCGCGGCTTGCTCGCGAAAGCATTTTTTGATTCAAATAAAGGCGCACAGGAATTTGCTTATATCCCCGATGATTTATTCGCAATAATTAAACACAAAGGCAATGTGTTGACACGAAGCATGTCGAAACAGGCCGACGTACACAGAGGAAAAGAAGAGCCGTTGGGTCGTCTCGCAACTAAGCTTGAAAAGGCATTTGAGATTCTTACATCAGATCGTATCATTGATGATGCTACAACTCTTCTTGCTGCCTTGCGCCTAGGTAAGTCGGATTGGCAACACCTGCACTGGCGTGCGGCGCAAGTGTCCGACCTACGACTCACTGCGCTTTTAACAACGGCGGGATTAATAAAAAAAGGCGCACCGCAAACGGAAAAAGTTAAATCCTTCCTTGAAGCCTCACGCGCAGATGCATTGAAACTGCTTATCGAAGCATGGCAACAATCGCAAATCTTTGACGAGTTGCGACTGTTGCCTGGTATTATCTGCGAAGGCGAATGGAAGAATCAACCGCTGGTCACACGCGGATTTTTGCTGAATTTGATTAACTCCATCCCACAGAATAAATGGTGGAGTCTGCCTGCATTTCTCCGCGCTATCAAGGAAAAATTTCCAGATTTTCAAAGACCCGCTGGCGATTATGACTCGTGGTTCATCAAAAGAGAATCCGATGGACAATATCTGCGCGGATTTGCTTATTGGGATTCAGTGGATGGCGCGCTAATCAAATACTTCATCCAAACATTATATTGGCTGGGGCAGGCGGATGTGGCTTCGCCTGAAGATGGGAAAGAAGCAACGGCGTTTCGGGTTAAGTCAAAAGTCGAAAGCGATGCCCTGACGGTTCGTCTTTCGCTCACCGCGTCGAAGGGTCAAAAGTTAGACCTTCGACCTTCGACCTTTGACGGAAAGATCGTAATATCTTCCAACGGAAAAATTTCGGTATCTCGATACTTCTCACGAGCAGTGCGATATCAAATATCACGCTTCTGTGAATGGGGCGACGAATATGCTGATGAATATAAATATCAAGTAACTGCGCAATCTTTGATACATGCCAAAGAGCAGGGACTGAAAGCCGAGCAGTTATTATCGCTGCTGGTGAAATACACGAACAGCAATGTCCCGCCGGCGTTGGTGAAAGCGCTCAAACGCTGGGAGATGCACGGCGGCGAGGCCCGGGTGGAGAGTCTGCTTGTGCTCAGGGTCAGCAGGCCTGAGGTTATGGAAGAGATGCGCAAGTCGAAGGCGGGAAAATTTTTGGGCGAGCTATTAAGTCCCACCGCAGTGGTTGTCAAAAGCGGAGCCATCCAAAAAGTGGTCGCCGGGCTGGCTGAGTTGGGACTGCTGGCAGAAGTGATAAGTGACGATTAGATTCGTGACATACTACGCATGGGGAAATGGCTATAATAATTTTTTGGTCTCTGTACGGTCTCGCCGCAAAGCGGCTCGACCTACTCGACCACCATAGACGATACAAGATATAGGAGTTCCCATGTCTAAAACAGATTGGATTCAGCAAGAGATTGACAGCCTGAAATCGCAGGGACTGTATAACAACATCCGCACGATTGGCTCGCCGCAAGGCGCGTGGCTGATCGTGGACGGAAAGAAGGTTTTGAACTTCTGCTCGAACAATTATTTGGGGTTGGCGAATCATCCCGCGCTGGTTGCCGCCGCGAAGAAAGCGCTGGATGAAATGGGCGTGGGGCCTGCCGCTGTACGCTCGATCGCAGGCACAATGACTCTGCATGTTGAGTTGGAAAAACGCCTCGCGCAATTCAAAGGCGTGGAAGCGGCGATCACGTTCCAATCAGGCTTCACTGCAAATTTAGCGACCATTCCTGTGTTGGTTGGAAAAGAGGATGTGATCTTCTCGGACAGATTGAATCACGCTTCCATTATTGACGGCGCTCGATTGTCGGGCGCAAAGATCATTCCATATGAACACAACGATGTGAAATCACTGGAAGAACAGATCAAGGTGAATCTGAGTCAGTATCGCCGCGCCTTGATCGTGACCGACGGCGTCTTCAGCATGGACGGTGACATTGCGCCCCTGCCCGATATTTATGAAGTGGCGAAGAAGTACGACATTCTTTTGATGGTGGATGACGCGCACGGCGAAGGTGTGCTTGGGAAAGGCGGTCGCGGCATCGTGGATCACTTCGGCTTGCACGGCAAAGTGGACGTGGAAGTCGGTACGATGTCCAAAGCCTTTGGCGTGATGGGCGGTATCGTTGCTGGTAAAGCCATTATCATTGATTGGTTACGCCAACGCGGACGCCCGTTCCTGTTTTCCTCCGCAGTCACAGTGCCAGACGCGGCGGCATGTCTCGCGGCAGTGGATGTGCTTGAGGATTCAACTCAATTGGTGGATAAACTTTGGGATAACGCCAAATACTTCAAAACTGAAATGAAGAATCTCGGCTTCAACACGGGCGTCACCGAAACACCCATCACCCCGATCATGCTCGGCGAAGCACCGCTCGCGCAGCAATTCAGCCGCGA
>DATEDD010000023.1:0-3280 GCA_035286565.1 Anaerolineales bacterium | reverse complement strand
CTTAAAATCCGTTTCATTTCGCCCAGCCATTTATCCTGAAACGGCGCGGGCTGAATTGGAAAAATGGCTGGGCGAAATGAAACGAGTCTTAAGGGCTGGTGGTTACATCGTCCTGTTTGAATCACTTGGGACGGGGAACGAGTCTCCAATCAAGCTGGAGCATCTCAAGGATTTTTATCCCTGGCTGGATGAAGCGGGTTTCCAGAATAAATGGATTCGCACGGACTATAAATTTGAGTCTCTTGAAGAAGCGGAGTATCTTTCACGCTTTTTTTTCGGCGATGAATTGGGCGATAAAGTGCAGGATAATAGTTGGGTGATCCTGCCAGAATGCACAGGCGTGTGGTGGAAACAAATATAAGAAAGGAAAGTAATCCGCAGTATGGGGATTTAACCGATTTTTCCCAACCTGTGTAAGCCGTGCAATCTGCGAATTGGATTGGTTATACTTGTTTCTTGAAGCCGTTCTTGATTGCCATCACAAGGCCGATCAGGATCAAAAGTATGCTTGCGCCTGCAAACAGCCATTTGACAGCGATCAGGGCCACGAGAATCCATGCGAGTGCAACGGGTTGTGCAGGATAGACTGAGAGTAAGTTTACGATTACTGTGTTTTCGAGCAAATCAAAGAACCATGCGCCAAATGGCATGATATTATATTTTCGCATTGGGCCGTCCGATGCAAAGCCGCGTTGGAACAACCACGAGATCAGCAAGCCTAGGAAGAATAAATACACTATCGGGTAAACAAGATCCACCGTGAGTTCCACGTTGCGATAAAACAGGCGGTTATATTCGCCATATCTTTCGATCATACTGAAGATTTTTTCAGGATTTGCAAAAAGCATCACGTCCAGCGGTTGGACCCCGCCCTGGCCATCCTGCATCATGCTCTGGATAAGGGGAAATAAAAAACCTGCCAGGAGCCCATCCAGGATCAAGAGGACAATGATGAGCCAGCCTTTTGCCCACTTATAAAACCGATCTGATAGGGTGCTAAACATATTACCTCCTCATAATAAAATTCTCTCTACCGTACATATGTCGTTGCGAGGCGGTCTTTGCCGAAGCAATCTCCCGTTTTACGAGATATTTCAACTCAAAAGGAGATTGCCGTGCCGCCAAAGAGCAAGAGCGGCGGCTCGCAACGACATCATTTTATGAGATGTACGGTAGAGAAATAAAATTAATAATGTGAATACTGGCAGATTAATTTCGTGGCGTGTTTGCTCACGTACTTAAGGTTGATTTTTATTTCATGAATGCATCGCCGCCGAGCAGGGCATCTTGCACGCGGCTTTTGTGTTCGCCGTGCATGGGCATCTTTTCCATTTCTGGAAGTGAAAAATATCCGAAGGCGGTGGTCTCATGGCTCAAGCCTAATTCACCTGCGATGATCTCTGCCTCAAAACTGAGCACGACCATAAAGACTTTGGTGCCATCGGGATACACGACTAGTTGATCTGGATTGCTGTATACCCCGATCAAGCGCTTTACTTGCACTTCTAAACCCGTTTCCTCCCAAACTTCCCTCACGCAGGCCTCAGCTGCGCTTTCGCCTGCTTCCATTGCGCCGCCGGGCAGGCACCAGCGTCCGTTGTCAGCGCGTTGGGTGAGCAGTACTTTCTCCCGCGTTTTGTCAAAGATGGTCGCGCTGCACCCAACTCTTAATTGACCTTCCTTGCCCAGGCGCGGGCCAAATAAAACTTGTGACATAAAAATACTAAACCTCCGAGTTCGCAAGACCTCGGAGGTTTTCCTCCTATTGTTTAATAAATGTGCCGTTGCGTAATTCCTGGATGGTTTGCTGAATTTCTTCAACGGTGTTCATGACGAAGGGCCCGTAAGGGACAATTACTTCTTTAAATGGTGCGCCTGCAATGAGCATGAATTGCACACCCGTTTCACTTTTGACCTCAATCTGGTGACCGTCATCGTTGAAGACTGCCATGCTGACGGATTCTACGACCTCGCCTGAGAATTCGCCTGTGCCTTCGAAGACATACGCGAGCGCGGTATGTCCGCTTGGGATGGGGTAAATGAATCTCGAAGCAGGTGCCAGCTTCACGTCCATGTAAAGAGGCGAGGCGGTGATCTCCGTCACAGGGCCGCGAGTCCCATTAAATTCTCCAGCCACGAGGCGGACGGTAACTCCATCCTTTTCAATGACTGGGATGTCCCCCGCGCTGATTTCCTGGTAACGGGGCTGTCCCATTTTTTGCGCGGCGGGCAGATTGACCCAAAGTTGAAAACCATAGATGTTTCCATTTTCACTGCGGCGGGGCATTTCTTCATGCAGGATGCCGCGCCCGGAGGTCATCCATTGCACATCGCCTGAGCCGATCTTGCCGGCGTTGCCGAGGCTGTCACGGTGGTTCACCGACCCTTCGAGCATGTAGGTGACAGTTTCGATACCGCGGTGCGGATGCGTGGGGAATCCGCGAATGGGTCCCTCGAGGGGATTGTTGAATGCGAAGTGATCGAAGAGCAGGAAGGGATCATATTCATTGCTCGCGCGCGGAGCGATGGAGCGCCGTAATAAAACTCCCGCACCTTCGATTACGAGTTGTGGTTCAATGATGTGTGAGATGGTTCTGTTTTTCATGTGGTGTGGACGGTTTGATCAGTGGACATATTACTAAGTGGCCTTACGCAGCCAAGCGAGATTCCCTGAGCGATAGCGAAGGGTGGCACAGCTAAAATGCCCCACAGGTTGGCTAACGGTGGTGAAGATCCTTCTTCACATCGATCGCGCTTCCTGCATGAATATTGGAAAGTTGATTCATTATTCAATATCAACTTCTCTCAGATGGCTTGAACAATTGTGAACTCAGAGTTTCTTCCAGCGCGTGATCAGCATTTTTACATGGACTCGAACGCGCGCATCCGCATTAGCCGAAGCCCAAAGCGACTTTGTTCTTTGATAAACAGCCTCCTCCAGTTTTTCAAAATCCTGCCATTCATCTTCCATGAATTCCTTCATTTCAGAGGGTGTATCCCAATAATAGAAAAAGGCAAACTCTTCTTCTTTTTCTTTGATGAACCATCTGCGGGATTCGACTTCCCTCATGGCTTTAAACGCGGCTTCATCATCCGCTTTGCCGATGGGCATGTCTGTTAACTGACCTGCAACTTGAACTTCCTGTTGTGACGCGGCTTCAACTGACCAGTGATCTTCCACGGGGCGCAAGTCAATTAAGAGTCCATTTGGTTTGAGTGTTCTTCTAATTTCATCCAGAGCATGGACCATGCTCTCGTGTTCCATTCATCAGAGTGACCA
>DATEDD010000022.1:0-3126 GCA_035286565.1 Anaerolineales bacterium | reverse complement strand
CGAAATATGAGTGAGAAAGAGTTTTTTAACTCCCGCTTTTATGGCAAGTTCCGCGCTCATACGCGCAGTGAGATGGGAGAACTGCTTCGCCATCTCGGCTTCTTCATCCAGATAAGTGGATTCAATGACCAGACCGTCCGCATCTTTGCATACCTCGAGCAGGTTATCCGTCCTGCCGGCATCCCCTACAACGACGAGTTTACTGCCCCTTTCCCACGCACCCAGCACATCGTCCGGTGTGATGCGCCTGCCGTCAGCCAGCGTGATTTCCTTGCCGGCAACCAGTTGTCCGCGTTCAGGACCGAACGGTACGCCAAGTTCATCCGCTTTTTGTGATAGGAACGGACGGCGCGCTTTCTCTTCAAAAACAAATCCAAGACAATCAGGTCCGCGGTGTGTGACAGAAAAAGCAGTCACAGTGAAATCATCCGCTTCAAAGATGATGCCGGGTTTTATCTCGTTTAAAATTAAAGGCATGGGAGGCTGGTTGCCGCGCAGAACAACGTCATAAAGAAGCGTTCGCACGCGCTCAAGTGTACTGCGTCCGCCGAAGATCGTAAGTTCATCGATCGATTCCCAACGCAGAAGCGTGGATAGCAAACCGCCCAACCCGAGGATGTGATCGAGATGACCGTGCGTTAATAACACGCGCGTCAGGCGCTTAAAGCCGATGCCCGATTGAAGGATCTGTCTTTGTGTGCCTTCGCCGCAATCAATGAGGAAGCGATATTCGTTATGAGAAACGATCAGCCCTGAAAGCCCGCGCTTTGCAGAAGGCGCGGAAGCAGATGTGCCAAGAAAGAGTATTTCAAACAAGGTTGAGTCCTTACGATAAAACCAGCAGTATACAGGCTAAGCCGCCGTCCTCGGCGGCGTTTTCAGTGTAAATCTTGCGCCGAGGACGGCGCAAGGAGCAATCAAGTTAATTTTCTCAAAAGCCCTGCAATTGTACCTTAAAGGAAACAGACCATTAGTGCTATAATCTTTTTTGAAATTACGAATTACGTGCCAGTAGATAAGTAAAAAGGTAGACAGGTAAAGAACGTAACGCCCAATTTCCAATACCTATTCCCTAATCCCTTATTTCTAATCCCTATTCCCTAATTTACTACATGCCTCTCCTCAAACCCTCCACTCCTCCCAAAAAGAACAAAAAACCTGCGGGCAATATCTTCTCACCTAAAAAAGGAGGATTGCCACGCAATAAACCTGCGCCGCACAAAACTCCGCCTGCCGAGCGTGAACCCTCCTGGTGGGAGACTCTCTCCGCTGAACGCAAACTGGATGTCGTTGGCATTATCCTCGCATTTGCCGGCATCGTTATCTTTTTGGGGATGATTTCCGCAAACCGTTCCGCCATTATTCGCGGCACAATTTTTTTCCTTTCCCAAATTTTAGGCTGGGGTGTTTATATCCTGCCACTCGGCTTGCTTATCTTTGGTCTATGGCTTGTCTTTCGCAAGATCGAACACATCCCTGCGCTTACGCTCGAACGCACAGTAGGCAGTCTCATTCTTTTCCTCTGGCTTCTCACCGTTTTACATTCGCTGGTCGCAACTGCCGAATCAGCTGAAGCCGTAGCGCTGACAGGCGCAGGTGGCGGCGCACTCGGCGGACTCTTCCAACGCATACTTTGGGCAGGTTTAGGTGGTAGCGGATCGTTGGTCGCCTTGCTGGCCTGGCTCATCATCGGCATTGCAGTCACATTGGATAAACCAGTCCCGGAATTATTTTTGTGGCTCGCACCGTTGACTGTAAAACTGCGTCAGTTGCTGAACAAACCCATTGCGCCGCAGATTCCGCTCTGGCCTGCTTCTGCTGAGACAGAGGATTTCACACCGATAGATGCCTCGGTCATGCCTGAAGTGACCACCTCTGCTGTTTCCGCTCCCCCGACGCGGACGATCAGCGGCCCAGCCGTCATCCACTGGACATTGCCAAATGTCAGCGATATTCTTGATTCAGGCAATGCGCCATCCATTAATGAAGAGTTCATCCAGCAACGCGCGCGATTAATAGAAGAAACTCTCGCTTCTTTCGGTGCGCCGGCTCAGGTTGTTGCGATCAGCCGCGGGCCATCGATCACGCAATTCGGTGTGGAACCACTTTTTCTTGAGACCAGAGGCGGGATTCGGACGAAAGTCCGCGTGAGCAAGATCGCATCTCTATCCGATGACCTTGCGCTCGCATTAGCCGCGCCGCGCATCCGCATTCAAGCGCCGGTGCCCGGACATAGTTATGTGGGCATCGAAGTACCAAATGAAGAGATGGCGATGGTGGCCCTCCGTGATATTTTGGAAAGTGAGATCTACACCCGCAATACAAAGCCTTTGAACTTTGGGTTAGGCCGCGATGTGGCAGGACTTCCCATTATTGCCAGCCTTGAAAATATGCCGCATTTGTTGATCGCCGGCACGACAGGTTCCGGTAAATCTGTGTGCGTGAATTCCATTCTCACCTGTATGTTGCTCTTCAACACACCCGAAGACCTGCGCCTGGTGTTGGTTGACCCGAAGCGTGTGGAATTGACCGGCTACAACGGTATTCCACATTTGCTCGGGCCTGTGGTCGTTGAAATGGAGCGCGTGATCGGCGCTCTGCAATGGATGACACGTGAGATGGACAAGCGTTATCATCTGTTTGCACAGGCTGGCACGCGCAATATCTTTGATTACAACGTCAAGATGAAATTGCAGGGGCAGAAGAAACTGCCGTATCTCGTCATCATCATTGATGAGTTGGCAGATCTAATGATGATCGCTCCTGATGAAACTGAGAAGACCATTACGCGCCTTGCACAGTTATCACGCGCTACGGGCATTCACATGATCCTCGCCACTCAACGTCCTTCCGTGGATGTAGTGACGGGGCTCATCAAAGCGAACTTCCCCGCGCGCATTGCTTTCGCTGTGGCCTCCAATACAGACAGCCGTGTTATTCTCGACCAACCCGGCGCTGAAAGATTGCTTGGCCGCGGCGATATGTTATATCAAGCGCCCGATGCGCCTTCTCCCGCACGCTTGCAGGGTGTCTTTGTTTCAGACCATGAAATTCAAAATTTGGTGGAATACTGGCGCACACAGGCGGGCGGAGGCAGTTCTTATACAGTGGCCGGCATGCCCGCAG
>DATEDD010000021.1:0-6863 GCA_035286565.1 Anaerolineales bacterium | reverse complement strand
GGCCGATTGCCAGTAGATATTCCCAGTGGCGTGCAGGTGGATGTTAACGGTTTTGACGTCCGCGTGAAGGGCCCGAAGGGTGAACTCAAAAGATCATTCTCCCGCTTGATTGGCATCAAGATGGACGCGGAGCGTAATCAGTTAAACATCACCCGCAATTCTGAAGAACCTGCCCAGCGCGCCCTGCATGGCACGACTCGCGCCGTACTCGCGAATATGATTCACGGCGTCAATAAGGGTTTTGAAGTCATCCTGGAAGTGGAAGGTGTGGGATACCGCGCGGAAATGGAAGGGAAGAACTTGTCCCTGTTTGTCGGTTATTCACATCCGGTTAAGATGGAACCCCCAGCCGGTGTGACATTTGAAACAGATGCGAAGACCCGCCAGATCAAGGTATTGGGCTTCGATAAGGAACTGGTCGGCCAGGTGGCCGCGAATGTCCGCAAGGTACGCCCCCCGGAACCGTATCACGGTAAGGGGTTGCGCTACCTTGGCGAGCGTGTTCGCCGCAAAGCTGGCAAGGCCGGGAAAGGAGCCAAGTAATCCATGGCTAAGAAGAGTCGATCCCTCGCTCGTGAGCGCCGTCATGTACGCGTTCGCAAGCATGTTTCTGGCACGGCGAGTCGTCCTCGTTTGAACGTATTCAAAAGTCTCACCAGCATTTATGCCCAGATCATTGACGATGTTCAAGGCAATACTTTGATCTCTGCCTCGACCATTGATAAAGAAATGCGCGAAAAGATGAAGGGTTTGAAGAAAATAGAACAGGCGAAAGCCATTGGAAAGGCAGTTGCTGAACGGGCCAAGTCCAAGGGAATTTCTTCCGTCGTGTTTGACCGGGGTGGCTTTCGTTATGTCGGGCGTGTCAAGGCATTGGCTGATGGCGCGCGCGAAGGCGGCCTGCAATTCTAGAAGTTGTAGTAACGACACTTCGGCAGGCGCTCAGTGCAGGCTTAATTCGTTACTGCGTTACTGGAGAAAGATATGGCAGAAAAGAAATTTACTGAAAAGCAACAACAATTTGAGACACAGGACGCTTTTGAAGAGCGTGTCATTGAAATTGCCCGTGTCGCGAAAGTGGTCAAGGGTGGTCGCCGCTTCCGTTTCCGCGTGACCGTTGTTGTCGGCGATAAGAAAGGCACCATTGGTATGGGTGTTGGAAAGGCCAATGCAGTTCCTGATGCGATGCGAAAGGCTTCGGAGCGTGCTCGCAAGGACTTGCGGTTGGTAAACGTCTCTGGCACCACCATCCCGCATGAATCATTGGGCAAAATTGCTGGAGCAAAGGTTTTTCTCAAACCGGCATCTGCTGGGACCGGCGTGATTGCAGCAGGCGGCGTACGTGCTGTATTGGAATTGGCTGGCGTGCGTGATATCCTCACCAAATCCATGGGAAGTGCCAATGTTCTTAATGTAGTGATGGCCACATTTGGTGCTCTGGATGGTTTGCGTTCACCTGCTCTTGAAGCAGCTCGTCGTGGCAAGCGCGTCGAAGATTTAATGCCATTCTGGGAACGAAGGAAACAGCATGCCTAAAAAAGAATCTTCTTCCGGCAAAACTTTAAGGGTAACCTGGGTTAAGAGTGATATTGGTTTCCCCAAGGATCAAAAAGCCACAGTCAAAGCTCTGGGTCTTCGTCGTTTACATCAAACCGTTGAGCACAAGGATACCCCCGCATTGCGCGGAATGTTGAACAAGATTATCCATTTGCTCAAGATCGAAGAGTAGGATGTTAAAAATGAAACTACACGATCTCATACCCAATGTTGGGTCTAAAAAGAATAGAAAACGGGTGGGACGCGGTATCTCAGCAGGGCAGGGCAAGACTGCTGGACGCGGCACCAAGGGTCAGGGTTCACGCTCAGGTGAAGGCGGTCATGCCTATCGCCAGGGTGGTAACCTTCCCTTTTTCAGCCGCCTGCCATTCATTCGCGGTGAAGGCTTTACCCCACCCAATCAGGTTTTCTATAACGAGGTAAATCTCGATCAGCTTTCCGAGGTCTTTAAAGCCAATGGGGAAGTTACACTGGAAACCCTTGAAAAAGCACATCTCCTGCGCGATTCGCGCAACCCCGTAGTTGTACTCGGCCGCGGTGAGATGACCATCGCTCTCAAGATTCGTGTCCATCGCGTCAGCGCTGGCGCCAAAGCCAAGATCGAAAAGGCTGGCGGCACTGTTGAATTGATCGCCTAATCCGTACTTAAAGGATACTTTGTATGAAGAACACCTTTTCAGGCTGGCGTTACCTCTGGAAGTCGGAAGATATTCGTCGCAAGTTGATTATCACATTCGTGATTCTGGCAATTTACAGAATTGCAGCGAATGTGCCCGCTCCCGGTGTGAATTTTGAAATTCTGGCGGCATTCCGTGGTTCGGCAACGGGGCAGGGAAATTTCCTTGGCTTCCTGGATTTGCTTTCAGGCGGTACGGTTTCAAATTTCTCGTTGTTATCAATGGGTGTCTATCCCTACATCACCGCCCAGATCATTCTACAATTGTTAGTTCCCATCATCCCTGCCTTACAACGCAAGATGCAGGAAGATCCTCGTGAAGGCCGCCGTTGGCAGGAAAAATGGACATACTATCTTGCCGTGCCGATGGCTGCGCTCTCTGCGATCGGTCAGATCAATATTTTCAACTCCCTGTCAATTCAAGCCATCGGACAGGCCATCCTGCCTTTTTCCTTCTCGGCGCAATCATGGCTGCAATCATTGACGGTCCTGATCGCAATGACAGCCGGTACCATGTTCGCCATCTGGTTGGGTGAACTGATTTCAGAATATGGAATTCGCGGACAGGGGCTTTCCCTGGTCATCTTTGCGGGTATCGTTTCGCAAATGCCTTCAAACCTGGCCTCGCTGCTGGCGGATCAAGAGACACGCTGGTTCATGCTCATTTTCACCATTGTGATCATTGTGCTGACAGTATTCGCCATCGTCTTTGTTCAACAGGGACGCCGCAATGTGCCGGTCATGTACCCTGGACGGCGCATGGGCAGCCGTATGTCCATGCCGGTTAAAGGCACACTTCCATTGATGGTAAACCTTTCTGGGATGATCCCGCTGATTTTCGCAAGCGCGATTTTACAATTTCCAACAATCCTATCGAGCTATTTTACCCAAAGTGAAAACGCTGGCGTGGCTGAATTTTTCATTGGAATTCAAAATTTCTTTGGCGCTACGGGTACGAGTAACTGGGGTTACTGGACGATCTACTTCTTTATGGTGGTTGTCTTCACCTTCTTCTATACTTCGGTTTTGTTCGATCAACAAAATTATGGTGATAACCTGAAGAAAGTTGGCGCAACGGTCCCAGGCGTCCACACAGGTGCTCCAACCCAAAAATATTTGAGCACGGTTCAAAGGCGCATTACTTTGGTTGGCGCGGTATTCCTTGGCATTGTTGCGATCATGCCCTTTTTACTCGGCTTATTATTGAAACTTTTCAACCTTTCGGCTGCAAGTTCGCAAACCGGCATATTTCTCGTCTCATCCTCCGGCTTGCTCATCGTCGTAGGCGTGGTGCGTGACACCTTCCAAAACATTGATGCCGAACTTAAACTACACGGTTATCAAGATTCATTGCTCGTTCGCTAAGGACCATCATGGCAACCTTTATCGTTCTGCTCGGGCCCCCCGGTGTTGGTAAAGGAACCCAGGCTAAGATTTTGGCTGAAACGACGAAACTCGCGCACGTCTCATCGGGAGACCTCTTTCGTGAGAACCTTAAAAATCAAACAGAACTCGGCAGGCTCGCCAAGTCCTTCATGGACAAAGGCGAACTTGTGCCGGATGATGTGACCATCAGCATGATCCGTGACCGCATCACTCGTGCGGACTGTGGTGCTGGTGCGATCCTGGACGGATTTCCCCGCACTCCGATTCAGGCAGATGCACTGGAAAAGATGCTGGCTGAATTTAACGGTGAGGTCAAAGCGGTTCCCTTCATCACGGCGGCAGAGTCAACCCTCGTTGAGCGTGCTAGCGGACGCTGGACCTGTCGCGAGCAAGGACATATTTATCATCAAATATTCAGTCCGCCAAAAAAAAATGGCATTTGCGATATTGATGGCTCGGAACTATATCAACGCGATGATGATAAGGTAGAAACGGTCACAAAACGAATTCGCGTTTATCTCGAACAGACCATGCCCCTCGTTGAGCATTATCGAAGAGGTGGTAAATTACTCGAGATTGATGGAACACAAACCGTGGAGCAGGTCACAAAAGAACTGCTCTCCGCCCTCTATAAATAATTTATTGTGAGTATGCAGAGCCGAAAAACGCTCTGTTGAAAAGTAGGTCTGAATGAGTAGGGAACGCCAGATCAATATCAAAACCCCTGCGCAAATCAAGATCATGCGGGAAGCAGGGCGCATTAATGCAACCGCTCTGGCCGCAGTAAGAGAACATATACAACCCGGTGTGACAACAGCAGACCTCAACGCGGCTGCTGAGGAAGTGCTGAAGTCATACGGCTGTATATCGCCATTCAAAGGGTATGGCCGCCCACCGTTTCCTGCATCCATTACTGTCTGTATCAATGACGAGATGGTGCACGGAGTCCCTCACCCGAAACGCAAGTTGAAGGAAGGGGATATTGTTTCAATAGACTGTGGCGCCATCTTTGAAGGTTTTGTGGCTGACTCCGCTTTCACTGCCGGAGTAGGGGAGATCTCTCCCAAAGCTGCGAAACTGCTCGAAGTTACCGAAGGCGCTTTGTTTGCTGGAATTGAAAATATGCGCAAAGGCAAACGCACAGGTGATGTTTCGGCTGCGATACAGAATTATGTGGAAAGCAATGGCTTTCATGTAACCCGTGAATATACGGGGCATGGCGTCGGCAAGAAAATGCATGAAGGCCCGCAAGTGCCAAATATCGGCGCGGCGGGAAGCGGCGTTCTCCTTCGTCCGGGCGTAACCATTGCTTTGGAGCCTATGGTGCTCATCGGGACGCACGAAACCCGCGTCCTGCCAGACCAGTGGACGGTTGTCTCTGCTGATGGGTCGTTGACGGCGCATTTTGAACACACGATTGCCGTTACCGAAGGAGAACCTCTCATCCTGACTGTCCTGTGAACATCACAGGCACCGTAATATATGGACGATTTGTAAGATAAACAGTATAATCAGACCTTTGGCTGCCCTAATAGCAGCCGCAAGTAAGGAGATTTTTCATGAAAGTTTCGCCCTCCATTCGCAAGCGTTGCGCCAAGTGCCGAATTGTTCGGCGCAAGGGAATAATCTTTATCATTTGCGAAAATCCAAAACATAAACAGAGACAGGGGTAGTGTGGTGACCTATGGCGAGAATTGAAGGTGTTGATCTACCCCGCAATAAGCGGGTTGAAGTTGGACTGACCTACCTTTTTGGTATCGGACCAACAAGGGTTCAGAAGATTTTGGCTCAGACCAAAGTCAATCCCGATACGCGCATTAAAGATTTAAGCGAAGCGGAAGTCTCCGCAATTCGCGAATATATCTCCAAAAATTTCAAGGTCGAAGGCGACCTGCGCCGCGAAGTTCAAATGAACATCAAGCGTTTGATCGAAATCGGCTCTTATCGTGGCTTGCGCCATCGTCGCAACCTACCCGTTCGCGGCCAGCGCACCAAGACAAATGCGCGCACCAGAAAAGGCACCAAGAAAACAGTTGCAGGTCGCGGTCGTCGTAAGGGCGCCAAGAAATAATCCTGTCCGAAAGGTAAAATAGAAAAATGGCTCAGAGTGTTCGATCCACCCGCCGCCCCAGTGGCGCGAAAAAAGGGAAGCGGACCCTGTCCTCTGGACAGGTCCATATTTTTGCATCCTTTAACAATACCATTGTGACTGTTACAGACACAGAAGGCAACACAATTTCCTGGGGATCTGCAGGTTCTGCAGGCTTCAAAGGATCACGAAAAAGCACCCCCTTTGCTGCACGCCTTGCCGCTGAGCAGGCTTTGAAAGCCGCCCAGCAATTAGGCTTGCAGGAAGTGGAATTGTATGTGAAAGGTCCCGGCCCCGGTCGCGAGAACGCCATCCGTGCCGTTCAGTCCATGGGTCTAAAAGTTCGCTCCATTTCAGATATTACGCCAGTGCCACATAATGGCTGCCGTCCTCCGAAAAAGCGACGCGTGTAACAGGTGAGGTTCTTGATATATGGCTAAATTATTAAGTCCGGTATGTAAACTTTGCCGGCGTGAAGGCGAAAAACTTTTTCTAAAAGGTGAGCGCTGTTTTACTCCCAAATGCTCATTTGAAAAACGCAGCTTCGCGCCAGGGCAACATGGCCGCACCGCGGGTCGCGGCGGCGGTAAAGGGATGGGCACGGGGCGCGTCTCCGACTTTGCCCGTCAGTTGCGCGCCAAGCAGAAGGCTCGCCGCATCTACGGTGTGCTGGAACGCCAGTTCCGCCGCTATTATGACACCGCTATTGCGCGCAGCGGTATTACAGGTTTGAACCTGCTTCAGATCCTTGAGTCCCGCCTAGACAATGTTGTCTTTCGGCTCGGTTTTGCATCCAGTCGTTCGCAGGCTCGCCTGCTTGTTACTCATGGTCATTTCACAGTAAATGGGCGCCGAACTGATATCCCATCAATGCTGCTTGGCGAAGGTGATGTCATTGCAATGCGGGAAGGCTCAGGCAAACTAACCTACTTTAAAGATCTGACTGTGTATACCGAAAAGCGTAACGCCCCAAGCTGGCTCAGCCGTGATATTAAATCGATGGCTGGTTCCGTGGCTCGCATGCCCGAACGTACTGAAATTGACGGAAGTCTCGACGAACAATTGATCGTCGAATACTACTCCAGACGCTAATCCTCCAATTGCGCTTCGGGTCGCACCATAAATCTGGCACTCGACCCGGCGCTTAATCAAAAG
>DATEDD010000020.1:0-12028 GCA_035286565.1 Anaerolineales bacterium | reverse complement strand
CAATCTCCAGTCTCCAGTCTCCAATCTCTCATTTCCTACATCCAACCACCAACCACTGACCTTCAATCTCCCAGCCATCAATAAAGCCTCCTCGCTCTGAGAAGGCTTTTATTCGCAGGATTCATTTTTCAGTTAAGAAAGAAGCCAGGCAGAATTAGAACTCGTCTTCGTCCTCGAGCCATTCATCGTCGTCTTCGTCGGATTCTTCATCATCCCATTCTTCATCTTCTTCATCCCAGTCATCATCTTTTTTAACACCGGCGGTATCCGATGGCGAGTAGGTGGCACAGCCGGTATCCGGGTCTAATTCCACCGCCGCGGCCGAGCAATAACCTTCATCCACGAACACGCAATCTACATAATGACATTTAATACGGGGCATTTTCACTTCCTCCTAGGATTGGGGCTGTTTGATCATGCGCATGACGGCGATAATGAAAATTAAGGTCATTGCAACCTGTGATGTCACACAGAATGGACAGATGGCTTTCAATAAGGCGACCTCAACATAAACCAGCCATACAGTAAAAATAAAACCAGTCAACGCCATGCCAAAGATCAGCAGTGTGCCGTTCTCTTTGAAGAACGAATTGCGGCGCTCGAACCAATGCACAGCCAGCATGGCTGCATAACCGAGAATGCCGACCACCGCCACCGGGATGCCATTCACTTCTGAATAGCGGCTGGCATTCACAGTGGCACAATCCCCGGAACCCAGGCACAGGCTGTCATTGGATGTGACCTTATAAATGGTCATATAAATTGAAACCAGCAAACCGATGATCACAAGCGCAAGCGATGCGCGGTATAACCCTTTATCCATGTTTCCTCATAGCAGATAAGCCTCTACTTCCTGACCAGCAGGCACGCATTTTACACCAGCGGGGATAATTAGTAAAGCATCGGCTTGAACCAGCGAGAGCAGATTTCCAGACCCCTGATGACTCGTTGTTAAACTGGCGATCAGCACTTCATTTTCCTTGCGGATTTTTGCGCGCAGATAACTTTCCCGTCCATCCGATTCAATTTCCTTTTCGCTTCTAACATTCACGGTGCGCCTGCTTCCGTCCAATTTACCGCTCAGCCTCTCGAGCACTGGACGTACGAAAATCTCAAACCCAACGAAGGCTGAAACAGGGTTGCCCGGCAAGCCGATCACAGGCTTATCAAGATATTCACCAAATGCCAGCGGTTTACCCGGGCGCATGTTCACGCGCCAGAAATCCAATCTGCCTTTTGATTCGATCACTATCTTTATAAAATCAAACGCCCCCACGCTGACTCCTGCAGAAGACAGGATAAAATCCGCATCTTCATGAATGGCTTTTTGCAGGAGAGCTTCCACCGATTCGCGCGTGTCCTGTGCGACACCCAACCGTAAAACTTCCGCGCCTGCGCTTTCGATCAGCGCCGCGAGGACATATGAATTTGAATCGCGGATCTTGCCTGACTCGAGCGGGGTATCCACATCGAGCAGTTCATCGCCCGAGGAAAGCAACGCAACACGCGGCTTTTTATAAACCTGCACATTCCCAATTCCAAGCATGGCCAGTAGACCGAGGTCTTGCGGCTTAAGCGTTCGTCCCTTATTCAAGATGACTGCGCCTGCCTGAATATCCATCCCGCGCCGCCGGACGTTATCTCCCGTTTTGACGATCTTTGCAAATGAAATGGTTTTTGGGGCGGGCCTGCCTGCTTCGCGATTGTTAAAGTCTGTATCTTCAACCGGGATGACGGCGTTCGCGCCGGCGGGCAATTGTGCGCCGGTCATGATCCGCGCGGCTTCCCCTTTTGCAAGAGTCACTGTCGGGGCTGAGCCGGCAGGGATGTCAGCGACCACGTTCAAGGTGGTCACCTGACGGTTCGACACGCTTCGCGGCTCACCGTGTCGAAGGGTGGTATCTGAAGCGTATGTGTCTTCTACGCAGACGGCGAATCCGTCCATGGCTGAGTTATCGAAGAGGGGCAGGTCGTGCGCGGCGGTGATATCCACTGCCAGCACGCGGTTTGCGCACGCAATCAGCGCGAGGCTTTCAATTGCGGTAGGTTGAAAATGTGAGAGGATGCGCTCGCGCGCTTCATTGACTGAGATCATGGCTTGAAGCGGCGGGATTATACCGCATTCACTCTTGAGGATTGTTCTCGATCTTTGCCAAACTTAAGGAAGGTGTCAGAAGAAAGTTCATCCTGGCGCCAAGAAAAGATGACAGCGGTGAAGGTCGCTGCCAGCCAGGAAGGAGCAGATTAGGTTTTTCGGTTTGCCGCAAAGCGATTTTCAACAAATCGTTGTGTTCTCAACACGATTGTGAGCGCGATTGTATTGAGTAAAAACCCAAAAACCACAAAGTATGAATTCCCATCAATTAAAAAGACTGTATATGCGCTGATTGAAATGAATTGATAAAGTACCGGGATAAACCATAATACAGGCCAGTAAAATGCAAGCACAATGGATAAAACATCTGCCGGGTAAAAATAGCGATCGTGCATTTTGGGAAGCAGGAAGGGGGACAAGGCTGTGGAGATGAAAGCGACAAGGATGAGATATTTGTTATCAAGATCTATCTTGTTTTTCGATGTGAGGTACATCCAGCAGGCAATTAATATTATTGCTGCCGCGATGCCGATTGGCAGGACAGATGAGTACCATTCATGAGGAAACAGGATGTAAAGATTTGGCGCATTCATGGAGAGAAGAGCAAACATGTCGGATTGTTTTGTGTAAATGAGCAATGCTTCGAGGAGCGGCCGTCCCAGCAATACTACCGGTAATATGGCAGCCAGATAAACGAGAGGGATTATGCCAAAATACAGCCAGGGAATTCTTTTTCGAATGGCCATGATGCCCAGGAAGGAAAGGAAAAAGACAGCTTGCGCTTTAATTGAAAAAGCCAACCCGAGAGCCAGCATCGAACTAAAAGATTTTTCTGTCATTAGAAAATATAAGCACGCCAGTAAAAGTGAGGTGTAAAGAGAGTCAGCTTGTCCCCAATATGCGCTGTTTATAATTACGGTCGGGGCAGTGAAATAGACCGCTGCCGCAAGATACGGTATATCACCTTGTTGATGTCTTAATTTGATGATCTTGTAGATATAAAAGGCGCCAAGGAAGTCAAAGCA
Organism: Anaerolineales bacterium; assembly: GCA_035286565.1. Classification (GTDB taxonomy): domain Bacteria; phylum Chloroflexota; class Anaerolineae; order Anaerolineales; family Villigracilaceae; genus Villigracilis. The sequence goes on along the minus strand of DATEDD010000020.1, from coordinate 8,908 downwards.
GATGGGGATAAGTTTTATCGCAACCAGCGGCGAAATAAAATCATGCGTCCGCGTCGCGAGAGCGAGAAAATAAGTGTACGGCGGAGTGTAGTTCGAGAAATTTGTGGACAGAGCTTCGCGGATCCCTTTTTTGTAAAGTGTTTGATACCATCGCAGGTTATGGGTGGTCATGTCCTGGTTTGAGTGGGGAATGGAAATGACGCGCAAAGTGAGCGATAAAAGGAGCAGCAGGATTGCAGCGATCTTTAGGAACTTATCAGTGAACTTCTTTTTTTGTATGCAAGAATTTTTGAACCGCGAAGCACGCCAAGAAAACCTTTCATAAATCTTCGCACACTTCGCGATAAATCTTTTTCGGCTTGTCCGAGTTAGGGTGTTGTGTTTTGAGGAGGTCATGGAAGTTTCCCAGTGTGCATGATCAAAATATGATGTGATATATTTTTCGTGCCATTTCGATGAACATCTCATACCATACTATGCCGAAGGTCATGTAGTACATGAGGTGCACTCCGATTGCGCCCATGATAATGGATAAGCCAATTAATATTTTTTCCAAATATCCTGTTTGTTTAATGGCGCGGCTAAGCAAAATAAAAAGAAAAACCATGAAGTCGGTCGTATAGCGATACCCAAACTGTACCCAGCCTGTAGCGTGATACATCCAAAGGGGGACTAAAATGCCGAATATGCCAATCCAGGCAGGCAGGACCAGGTCATCGCGCAGTTTGGCTCGGAAGACCAGCACAAGAGCGGGGGTGGTCAGAAAAATGCTCATCCCAAGCGGATTGAAAAAATTGGATAGTTTTCCAAAATCATGGCTTATCGGCTCAAGGTAAGAACAAACCCGATTAACACTTGGTAAAAGCGGCAGGTCAATATTGGGTGTTCCAAGAAGCGATACATAGATATTGCATGGCATGTATTGTGTGTTGAATCCCCCGCTCAATGCGAAGGTGCTAATCAGTGCATTTGACCCGCTAACATACCCATATCCAAAATCGATTGGATTTCCAAATCGGAGATAGTTATAAGTAAGCATGACTGTCACGCTGGCAATCAGCATGATTCCAAAAGGAATTAGTTTTTTTAAAATATGTTGGACGGTGCGTTCGCGGGAAAGGATAATCAAAAAATAAAACAATGCTGAAAACAGGGTTGGCGGGCGGGAAAGAAATGCGAGTCCCAGCCACAATCCCGCCAGCCAGGGTCTGTTTTGAATCGCGTCCCGAACAAACAGGATCATGAAGAATAACGCTACAAGTTGGGCATTAAACCAGGCCGATCCCACGCTTGCGAGCCACCAATGGACGGTGCCGAAGGCAAAGAGCAAAGTAAGCCAGAATCGAGTTGAAGATTTTTCTACAAGTTTGTTCAACAGAGAATACATCGTTGCGACATTCAATGCGCCGATAATAACGCCAAATAAAATATCGCTAAAGTTCCTGCCAAAGATGGCTGCAAATGGCAGTAACAATAGAGCAGGCGTAATCCCGCCGGGCACATACCACTTATCCTCAAAGTAGATCAGATCGAATGTGCTCTCTGGTAAAGCCAGTAGATTCGTTTTGCCATGCAAAAATGAGTATGCAAGATAAACATATTGCGGGGTTATTGATTGCTCCCATATTTTTAAACCAGCGCTAACCCCGTAAAACATAAAAGCAGCGATAAATACTAAAAGAAAAACGTTACTTTTTTGGATGTCCGGTATTTTCATAATGTTTTCAGGTCCAAATCCATCTTTATTTTGAAATGCTTTACCCCGGATTCATGCGATGGGCTTCCATGACATTTGGCAAACTCTCTATGCGGATGAGAATGCGACTCAATTGTGTCAGGTCTTTGACCTCAATAATCAGGTGCAGATCAGCAATACTGCGATTGACGTTTACGGTTACATTGGCGATGTTGACGTTTTCATCTGAGAGCAGGGTCGAGATGTCTCCCATCAAGCCCTGACGATCATAGGCCTTGATATTGATCGAGACCGGGTAAGTGCGTTCCACATGCCCCCAATCCACTTGCAGCAAGCGTTCGCGGTCCTTTGTCCGTAGAATATTCGGGCAGTCCTGCCTGTGAATACTTGCGCCGCGCCCGCGTGTAATAAAGCCTACGATCTGGTCTCCGGGCATGGGGTGACAACAGCGCGCCATGTTGGAGAGCATCCCTTTAAGCCCAACCACTTCGATTGCATCGGTGGTTGTGGCCTGTGTGGTGGGCGAACCTGCCGCAAGGATATCTTTCACCTCTTCGGTTTGCGAAAACTGCCGGATGATCCTGCTGATGGACAGGTCGCCGCAACCGAGCGCGATGAACATTTCATCCGGGTTTTTATAATTAAAGTCACGCGCCATCTTTTCAAAGTTGATCTCGTTAATGCCAAGCCTTTGCAATTCACGCTCGAACGTGGTGCGCCCCTGCGCCAGGTTTTGTTCATCCTCCTGTTTTTTGAACCAGATATTGATCTTCGAACGTGCGCGCGAGGTACGCACAAGTCCAAGGTTGGCGTTTAACCAATCGCGGCTGGGTCCGCCTCGCTTGGCAGTCAGGATCTCTACTTGGTCGCCAGTCTTCAATTCATGATACAGCGGCACAAGTTTTCCATTGATGCGCGCTCCGCGGCAGCGATGTCCAATATCCGTGTGAACGTGATAAGCGAAATCAATCGGTGTACAGCCGGCCGGCAGGTCAATGATGTCGCCGCGCGGGGTGAAGATGTAAACGCGGTCCTGGAAGACGTCAGTGCGCATCGATTCGACGAATTCAGCGGCATCGTTCACGTCTGAACGCCATTCCATCATCGAACGCAGGGAGTTGATTTGCTGCTCGTAATTCTTATTTGAACCTTTTGTGCCTTCTTTATATCGCCAGTGTGCGGCGATGCCATATTCCGCATTCAGGTGCATTTCCTGGGTGCGGATCTGCACTTCGAGCGGCCGCTTGTCATCATACATGACAGCCGTATGCAGGGATTGGTAAAGATTGTCTTTTGGCGCGGCGATGTAATCATCAAATTCTCCGGGTATCGGACGCCAGGTGGTATGGATCACACCCAGCGCGGCATAGCAGGAGGGGACATCCGGTACGATCAGTCGCACAGCGCGGACATCGGTCAGCATATTAAAGGGTTTGCCCTTCTTCTGCATTTTCTTATAAATCGAATAGATATGCTTGGGGCGTCCGCTGATTTCAACTTTGATGTTGTTTTTTTCGAGCAGTTTTACAAGGCTCTCTTTGATCGTTTCAAGCTGGGCTTCGCGGTCTGGCCTTTTTTCGGTCAGCAGTTCGGCGATCTCTTTATATTTTTCAGGGTTCACATAGCGAAAACCAAGGTCTTCCAATTCCCACTTGATCTGCCATATTCCGAGTCGGTTCGCGAGCGGCGCAAAAATATCCAGAGTCTCCCGCGCGATTCGTTTTCGCTTCTGTTCCGGCATATGTCCAAGCGTGCGCATATTATGTAATCGGTCTGCCAGTTTGATGATCACCACGCGCACGTCTTCGCCCATGGCAAGAAATGTTTTGCGTAAAGTTTCTGAAACAATATCCTGCTTGCGGCCGAGCAAAGCCGGCTTGGAGGAATCCTTTTCGAGCCTGCCCCCGTTCCTGCCTTCTTCAGCATGTTGATCGCTGCGTGAGACGCGCGGCAAGTGCGTCAGTTTTGTAACACCATCCACGAGGATTTTTACCGTATCGCCAAACTCGCGCCGAATATCAGCCAGCGTAATCGCGGTGTCTTCCACTGTGTCGTGCAGGAGTCCCGCAGCAATAACTTCAGCCGGCACTTTCAAATCCGCAAGCAGGCTGGCGACTGCGAGACTGTGATTAATATACGGTTCACCCGAATGTCGTTTTTGCTCGCGATGCGCTTCCTCCGCCACATGATAGGCGCGCATGACCAGGTCCCGATCCTTGACACTGTAAGTCTCGGGAAGTTGCTCAAGAAATTTTTCGAGCGGGATCGTGGCGGCTGTTGATTTCATTCAAGTAATTGTACTACGCAGGATTTCCAAAGTACCGCATCATTAACTACAGAGTGCTGCGTAAATATCTAAACTAATATCTCGATTTTTGCATAACTTAAGGCATATAAAAGTTTAGAATTTAATGAAAGAAACAGTAAATCAGAATTGTCAAATTTACCTGCAATTGTAATCAAAAAGTTTTGTAATTTATGCAACATGCAGTAAGGATTCAAAAGGAGCAGCGGCGGTTCTTTTTTGACCTTGAGCCTGCTCCTGTTTCAGATAATTTTTCCAAATCCCGAATACGGCTAATGGCTGTGAAAAAGCTTGTTGCGCAGTCATTTAAGATGGTCTCGAATCTTGTCGCGGATATCGAGCGAGTTGCCGAGGATTAATCCAAATATAATGAATAGGAAGGTTGCGCCTGCGCCGACGATAATTGCATAGGGCGAGTCCCAGATTGACGGAAGGATGAAGACGATGATGACGCCGAGAATCAGACCGTAGAATGGGGATTTGACGATGTGGGGGATGTCCTTCCAGGCCTTCGTTAGAGAGAAGGGTTTGTACGCCCTTTTTTCTTTGATCGAACTGTTACGCTGGAACTTGCGCTGATTGGCGAGCGGATCACGCGCCTGAAGCTGTCTTTCACGAAGTTGCTTAAGCCTTTCCTGCTCATTTTTGGACATATCAGCCTCCTTTGTGTTTATAATAGTACAGGATTTATTACCTTATGTCTATCACGAATAATGTCACCAGATTTTTAGATGCGCATAAAGTGAAATATGAAGCGCATGATTTGCCTGCCGAAAAAATTGGCGCGCTGGAAGCGGCTCAATTTTTGGGCGTACCTGCGGAGCAGGTCTTTAAGACCATTGTTGCCATACGTGAAAAAGGGAAGCCCGTACTTGCAGTGATTCCAGGCCCGCGAGTGGTGGATTTGAAATTGCTTGCTTTGTTTTTAGGGGAGAAGAAAATGCACCTGCCAAGCGAGCGTGAAGCAGAATCTTTGACCGGCTTGCAAGCGGGCGGAATTTCACCGCTGGCTTTGATCAATAAAGGCTTTCAAGTAGTGATCGATACTGCCGCGCAAACCTGCGATGAGATTTACATCTCTGGTGGTCAGCGCGGCTTGAATATTCAATTGAGTGTGAATGATCTGGTGAAGTTGGTGAATGCGCGTTTTGGAATTATCAGCAGACCGGAAGAAAAAATCTGAGTCAGGGATTTCCTCCGGCTCTTTTCTTTAAGATTGAAATTCTGCAACCTGAATTCCATTTACCCAAAGGGTGTACCTGCCGGCGGGGAAGTTTCCAAGCGGGAAATTAACATCAAACGGCTCAAGTACTTGCGCGCACATTTCATCAGGTATGGATACAGAATAGACATCAACAACGACTTTATCCTCTGCATTGGGCGGGTTGACTTTCACGCGCAACCGACTGCAGGGCGTGGGCAGGTTTCCTTTTAGGGATAACATGAATTGCAGCGGGAAACTTTCCAGAGTCAACAGTTCTGTTGAATCCAGATACACCTCGCCGCGTAATAAATCAGCATCACCAGGCTGGGGGGCGAAATCGCCTGTTTGCGGCGCGGACGGATTTGGATACGAAGGGTTCGGATATGAAGGATTTTGGTTTACAGGGTCGCCTTTGATTGGTAAGCAGGCGCTCGAAGCAAAGATCAAGATGGTGATGATAAATAATATTTGTTTCATGCCTGCCTCCATTTTTTTTATATTGACGATGGGCCTTGCTGTTTTGTTCCTCTAATAAGCTGAAAAATCCCCGGCTGGCTCATCATTCACCCAGATCGTGTAGCTGCCGCTGGAATATGTGCCAAGCATTATGCTTGCTTCGAACTGCTGGAAGACCCCTTCGCAGACGAAAGCGGAATCCGTCAAACTATACACCTCAATGAAAACACGATAGTTTTCATCGGGCGGTTTGACGTTGATGCGCAGTTCATTGCAGACGCCCGGCATATAACCCAGGAAATTTACCAGTACGCGCGGCGGCGTAAATTCAAACCGCTCTGAAAGGTTGACGGATGTAATGGTCACACCCGCAATTTGCAGGCTGAGGTCTTCCGGTTTGGGCGCATAGGGGTTTTCCTCAGCGATGATGAGATACGGCGCTGAACCAGTTGATGTTGGTTCTACTGTCGGCGCGGGAAGACATGCGCTTAATGTTAGAAGAAGGATGAGAAAATGGATTCGCCTCATTCCTTCTTTTCCCTGCTCAAATTGACACTCTCAAATAGTTTCGGCGCGACGACGTAAATCCCGCGTCCGCTCACGGGGACAGTTGAATCTGCCAATTTGATTTCTCCGGTTGAGAATATTTTCCTCTCGTCAATTTGAACGATTCGCGCTTCGAGGGTCAGCGGTTGATTTAGTGGAAGCGGCTTGTGATAATTGATCTCCAAATTGACCGCCGCCACTTTGTGCCCGGCCGCCCAGACGACCAATCCCATGGCTTCATCCAAAATCGCCGCAGATGCGCCTCCGTGAGCATGTCCAGGCGGACCTTGTTGCGCCTCATTCAATGTGAATTCGGAGGCCATAATTCCATCATCATCTACAAACCAGGTGAGACCAATACTGTGCGGGTTGTCATGTCCGCACACAAAGCACCAACCGTGATAGGGGATTTGTCTTTTCATGCTTATTATTTTATCCCCTTTCATGCTAGAATTCACAAATGATGATCCAGGTCAAACTGATCGCCAACTACCGTAACCAACTTCCGCCCGAAGCAAAAAACGGGGTAGTTGAAGTAATTGTCCCAGATGGAACAACGGTCTACGGCGCGATTTCACGCTTTGACATTCCGTTGGACGACACGAGCGTAATCGTATTAAACGGTCTCACCGTGGACATGAATACACCGCTCAAAGAAGGCGACATGGTCACGGCCTTTTCAGCAATTGCTGGCGGTTAAATCTTTAAACACGAAGGACACAAAGGGCACGAAGGAAAAAAGACTTTTAACTTTAGACCTTCGACCTTTTTCATCCTTCATATTTCATCCTTCATCCTTTCCAAGGAGTTCCCCATGTACGGCTGGCACCTCAAAATTCTTCGCGTAAACCTCACCACCAAAAAAGTAACACAGGAAGACGTTGACCCCAGGATCGCGCGCGATTATCTCGGCGGGCGCGGATGGGCGATTCATTATCTCTATAATGAAATGGATCCAATGGCTGATGCGCTCTCGCCTGAGAACGTGTTGATCTTTGCCACAGGTCCGCTGACAGCAACGCCTGCTCCGACGGGCAACCGCTACATGGTCGTTTCCAAGTCACCGCTGACGGGGGCGCTGGCTCACTCCAATTCGGGCGGTGAATTCCCAACATGGATGAAACGCACGGGATTCGATATGTTTATCTTTGAGGGAAAATCTCCAGAGCCAGTATATGTCTACGTAAACGAGGATCAGGTTGAGGTTAGGTCGGCGGCGCATGTTTGGGGGAAGGAAGTGCCTGAGACCACAGATATCCTAAAGGCGGAAACACATCCCGATGCGAGAGTCGCATGTATCGGGCCGGCGGGTGAAAACCTCGCGTTGATGGCGGCCATTATGAATGATAAGAATCGTGCGGCGGCTCGATCTGGTGTTGGAGCGGTGATGGGTAGTAAGAATCTCAAAGCTGTTGTGGCGATGGGAAATAAAAATCCGCCGCTGCATGATCCTGAAGGCATGCGCGAGTTGAGCGTGACCACTTCCAAAGATGTGGGTGTGGATATTAAGAAAGGCTCGAACCTGCGAATTTATGGCACGGCCTACGTGCCGCAAGTGACCAACACGCTTGGCATTTTGCCCACACGAAATTTTTTGCAAGGCACGTTTGAGCAAGTGGATAAAATTGATGGTGTTGCGCTCAAGGAACAATTCCTGATCAAGCATGTGCCTTGTTATCGCTGTCCCATTTCATGCGGACGACTCACCGAAGTGCCAGATGGTCCGTACAAAGGCAAGGGCGAAGGTCCTGAATATGAAACGATCTCATCGCTTGGCACGGGTTGCGGCGTGAGCAATCTCGCCGCGTTGACAAAAGCAAATTATCTGTGCAATGAATACGGCATGGATACGATCACAACCGGCATGACGATTGCCGCCGCGATGGAAATGTATGAGAAGGGTTATATCTCTGAAGAAGTTATCGGAATGCCTTTGCCGTTCGGCGACCACGACGCGATGATCGCGATGATCAAAAAGATGGCGTATCGTGAAGGCTTTGGGGACGACCTTGCGCAAGGCAGTTATCGCCTTGCTGAAAAATATGGTCATCCCGAAATCGCGGTCACTGCGCGCAAGCAGGAATTCCCTGGTTACGATCCGCGCGGCTCTCAAGGCATGGGCTTGCTGTATGCCACATCCAACAAAGGCGCGTCACACATGGAAGGTGACGTGGCTTATGAAGAAGTCTTTGGCGTACCCGTTAAAGAGAATCCGCTCACGACCGATGGCAAAGCCGAACTCGTCAAACGTTTTGAAGATTCCTTTGTGCTGATTGATAGCGCGGGTTTGTGTGTCTTCCTCGCGATTCGTTATGTCTTTTCAAAAGAGCGCATGGTCTGGCCCGAGCGTCTTTCCGAGATGATGAATCTCACCACAGGCGCGGGTTACACTCCCGAAGAAGTGATGCTTGCCGCCGAGCGTGTTTACAACCTCGAGCGCATGTTCCTCATCAAAGCAGGTTCAACGGAAGATACTCTTCCGCATCGTATGTTGCACGAGCCATTGCCCGATGGCCCCGCTAAAGGCAAGGTCGTCGAACTCGATAAGATGTTGCCTGAGTTTTACAAACTTCGCGGATGGGATGAGAAGGGTGTGCCGACGAAAGAGAAGTTGCAGGAGTTGGGATTGCCGAACTGATGACCAAAGACCCTGAAGGTTAGCAAGGCCTTCAGGGTCTTTTCTTGCTATAATCAGGCAAGT
>DATEDD010000019.1:0-8545 GCA_035286565.1 Anaerolineales bacterium | reverse complement strand
TCCTCCCAGACAATTGTCAATGCGTAGGAGCCGGTTGCGACAATATTGGCTAGTCGTGTAGAGAGGGAGTCTTCCATTTGTCTGGTGAACACCTCCGCATCCGGCTCGGATTTCATGTTCTCATGTCCGCCGCGGCATTGGGCGCAGGGGCAGGCTGCGCGCAGTAATCCAAAAGGGTAAATGCTGGTGTGTCCGCCAGCCCAGTTAATGGTGAATTCACGTTTGCTTTTATTGGCAGTTACGCCTGTTGGTTTTTCAGACATATTATCCTATTTTAATTTCTCCTCTCCCCATGGGAGAGGGTAGGGTGAGGGTTTACGGCGAGGGAATGAAACTCAGAAAATCTGCTGCGGCCCAGCCAGCGCGGGTTTCATCGTATGGCGCGACGAGATACCACCAGGTATATCCATCAGCAGATTGCGGACCGTCCTTCACGACGAAAACCTCCGCTTCTTCCCCGCGAAAAACTGTTTCTGTATTCAAGCCGGGTGCCGAGCGGATTCGTAATCCATCATTCCCTGTGCCGCTGATCTGCACATAGCCGCTGATGCCAATGGTATTTGCCGCAAGGGTGGGAGTGATCGAGGGATCATTGGTTGGAACGGCTGTGACATTAGGTGTATGGGTCGGGGCGGGGATCATGGTTAGGTCAGCAGGAGCAAACCCCACTTCTGGAGAGAAGCGGGGAGATGTCCAGCCGATGACGATCAGGGTGATGAGCAGCAAAGTCCCCGCAAAGCCCAGCGTGCCAATCATCACCCAGCGATTTAAATACGGTCGTAAATCCATTTTTTTACCTTACATCTGTCAATGCCCGAAGCAATCTCTTTTAATGATACGGGGATTGCTTCGCCGCCAAATACAAGAGCGGCGGCTCGCAATGACATAATGAAATCTCATTTTATCTCTTTGGGTTTTTCAACAATTGTAAAGCATCTTTGGGCATGAGCACTTTTAACGCGCGGTGCATGGTTTTTATTTCGGCATCTTTGCCGCCGAGCACAGGATCGCCATCCACTTGTAAGGAGAAGGCCGCATCTGATTCCACGCGTGCATTGCGAAATGGCAGACGGCGCGCCTGATCGGAGGTGAGGTGGCGGCCGGCGACCAGGTCAAAGAAATGACGAAGCGCATCCGCGAGACTGTCACCACTCAAGAGCCACATGTCCATTTCACCGTCATCGAGCAGGGCCTCCGGTGAGATCAATGACATGCCGCCCGCGTAATGTCGGATGTTGGTTGCTACCGCCACAAGATAATGTCCTTCCACAAATTCGCCGTCAGCCCACACGCGCAGATCCAGCCCGTGCCAGAAGGTGGCCTCCCAGACGGTTGTCGCGAAATAATGCGGGACGGAAATATGTTTAAAGAAGCGATGACGCGGTTCCAGTTTATGGATGGTTTGCGCGTCCAATCCAACGCCGGCCCACAACAAAAATGGACGGTCATTGCAAACGCCGACATCCACATATTGCGGTTCGACATTGGCAAGCAGTTCTGCATTCTCACGCAAGGCGCGCCAGTTGAACCAGCTAAAAGGTTTTTGTCCCTGTTCAACGGCCCAGACATTGGTTGTGCCGGCGGGAAGCACAGCCAGCGCGGTTTCGGTGTTGACCAACCCGCTTGCCACCTGACCCACCGTTCCATCGCCACCGATGGCGAAAACGGCGTCATATTTTTCACTGGCGGCTTGATGTGCTGTTTGTGTTGCATGTGTTCCGCTTAAGGTCTCGGCGATCTCCATGTTCCAGCCCGCATTTTTAAGAGGGTGAATAATTCCGCGCACAAAACGTCCGACGGGATACCGCCCCGCTGTTGGGTTGTAGAGTAAAAGTCCCTTTCGCATGGCGAAGATTATACCTTTGAACTTTTGTATCCTTTGTTTTTTTGCTCTTTTCATAATGATATAATCCCCTCAATGACTGAAGGCGTACTACTCAACGATCGTTATCAATTGCTTGAAAAACTCGGCTCCGGGGGCATGGCGGATGTCTATCGCGCCCGCGATCTGATGCTGGATCGCTATGTGGCCATTAAAGTCCTGCGAAGAGACTTTTCAGCCAATACCGAATTTCAAAACCAATTTCGGCTTGAGGCTCGCGCCGCCGCGAATCTTTCGCATCCCAATATCGTCACCGTGCATGATTTTGGATTTGCCGATGACCTGCTCTACATTGTCATGGAGCAAATTCCTGGCAAAGACCTGAAACAACTCATTCACGAGCGTGGACGTTTCACTGTGCAGAATGGGATTCCACTCATCATTCAAGCTTGCGCCGGTATCGGCTACGCACACCGCGCGGGACTCGTTCATTGCGATGTCAAGCCGCATAACATGCTGGTCTCGAAGGATGGCCGTCTCAAAGTTACAGATTTTGGCATTGCGCGCGCGCTTGCCACCATCACGCCCACCGAACGCACGGATGTTGTCTGGGGTTCGCCGCTTTATTTTTCGCCTGAGCAAGCCTCAGGGGAACCGCCCTCGCCCGCCTCCGATGTGTACTCCCTCGGCGTAGTCACGTATGAATTGCTCTGCGGCACACCGCCCTTCACTGCCTCCACTGCCGATAAACTCGCGCGTTTACACATCTCTGCGCGCCCCATTCCCATCCGCGAATATATTCCTGATATTCCAACCGCGCTCGAAGAAATTCTCATGAAGGTGCTTTCCAAAGAGCCTGCTGCCCGCTACCGCACCGCCGATCAACTCGGGCGCGTCCTTCTCAAATTTGGTATTCAACCCGATCAGCCAGAACCTGCGCCCGTCATTATGCCAAAGCCTGAAGTTGTTGAGATACTTTCAACTCAAAGCAGTCCCCAAATTGCTCGACAGGAACCCGCTCTTGGGCTGTATTACCCGCCTCAAAGCGCGCCCGCATCGTTCCCGCTGGGGGAGCCTGATACGTCTTCCGAAGAAATTGACTGGGCCTCTGTCGGACTCGGCTTGCTGGCCGTGCTGGCAGTCGGCGGACTCATTCCATTCTGGTTGATGATTTACCTGACTTATTATCCACCCGTTCGATAAATATCAGACCTGACATGTCTCCGAGAGGGCTGATGAAAACAGCGACTCTTATGAGACATGCCAGGTCTTTTATATACTGCCATGAATAACTATATCCTTGCTCCCTCGACCATCGCCGCAGATCTTACCCGCCTTGCGGAACAGATCGCCGCCTATGAATCCGCTGGCGCAGACTGGTTGCACGTAGAGACCTGCCCCGATCTGGTGAAAACGGGGATTGCTCACCGCACTGGCGTACGGCGCAAGTGTCGTTGGGAAGAACACCCTCCTCGCAACACTTGCGCCGTACGCCAGTGCAGGTGTGACGGAAAAAAGTTAAAACAAAAATCACGGCGAGCGCCGTGACCTTTGATGCGAATGGAAAAACAAACCTTATGCCGCAGATTTGCCGAGCGTTTTGATGCATTTGGCGCACAACGTCTTTTTGACCATGCGTCCCTTCTCCATTACCGAAACCTTTTGCAGGTTCGGTTTGAAAGAGCGGTTGGTTGCATGTTGAGAGAACGAACGTTTGTGTCCGAAGGTGGTTGCTTTACCGCAGGTGTTACACTTAGCCATGATGAGATCCTTTCCATACAATGATTCCGAACTTGCCCTGACGGTTCGACTTTCGCTCACCGTGTCGAAGGGTCAACGCCTCTTTTCAAAGGCACGGGATTTTACCATACATAGCAACCTTCTTCAAGATATGATGTTAAAATAGAAACAGAATAGAGTCGGTCGGGCTTTTACCGCTTGTTGCATAAATTACCAAGCTTTCTGGAAGAAGTGCGGCACTTTGTAGCCAGACAATGTTTGAAGACGAAGGCTTTGGCGGGTTGCAAACCCGCCCTACTAATTATTTCCGAGGAAACCTATGGGCGACGAAACAACTTCTCTGGGCGGGATTCACGTCTCGCCAAATGCGGTGGCGACGATTGCGTATCGCGCTACTTTGGAATCGTACGGCGTGGTGGGTCTTGCGCCGAAAAATCTGGCGGATGGGATCGTATCCACCATCACGCGGGAGCCTTCGCGCGGGGTGTCCGTCCAATACAAAGGCGAGGATATCGACATTGATATCCACGTCGTTGTCGAATATGGTACACGGATTGCGACTGTGGCTGAAAGTGTGGCGAACACGGTGCGTTTTCATGTGGAAAAGGCGCTTGGGTTGAAGGTAAACTCCGTCAATGTGCATGTGGCCGGTTTACGAATCAGCAATACCGATTAGGAGACGAGAGACCCATGCCTATTAATTCCACGCGCGTTGAAAAACTCCGTAAGAAAAAAATAGACGGCTTGGCTCTTAAGAAATTAATAGACGCCGGTCTTACCTGGCTTCGCACCAATAAGGAAAATGTCAATTCATTAAACGTATTCCCCGTGCCGGATGGCGATACTGGCACAAACATGACGCTTACCCTGCAATCCGCATGGAATGAGATAAAGGATTTAGGCACACGCAATCTCAGTGAAATGGCCGCGGCGGTTTCCAAAGGCGCGTTAATGGGCGCGCGTGGAAACTCCGGTGTCATAACCAGCCAGATCCTGCGCGGATTTTCGCGCGGCGTGCATGATAAAGCTGTGCTGGATGTGGAGACATTGGTCAAGGCATTTGGTGAGGCGCGCGATACAGCTTATAAAGGAGTCGTCCGCCCGGTGGAGGGGACGATCTTAACCGTCATTAAAGAAATTGCCCTTGCAACAGAATCAGCTTTGGGGTCCGTGAAGGATGCGGTTGAGATGCTCGAAGTGGCAGTCAAAGCTGCCGATGAATCCGTCAAAAAGACCCCCGATCTCCTTCCAGTCCTCAAACAGGCGGGTGTGGTTGACGCTGGCGGCAAAGGATTATTCTTTATTTTGGAAGGCATGCTGAGGCATGTGTATGGTGAGTCGCTTGAAACGCCGACGATGACCGTGCAGCCGATGTCTTCTATGAATTTGGAAGGCGCGCTCGAGGAAGTGGAGGAAGGACAGGATTACGAAATCGTTGTTGATTTTGTGCCGAACGGCGAATTGGATTTAGGTTCATTCTATGGACGGCTTGAAGAAATAGGCACGTCCATTCAAGTGGGCGAGGGCGAGGGCATGTATCGTATGCATATTCATGTGCCAACTGAAAATCGTTATGTGCCGATCGATTACGTCATGGGCATTGGCACGGTGACGAAAGTTGCGATCGAAAATCTGCTCGCGCAAATGGATGATATTCAAAAGTCAGCACAAATTAAATTTGCAGCAGTGGAGCCTGGCGCGATTGCCGTGGTGGTTGTTTCACCGGGGCAGGGCTTAAGTAAAATCTTTGCAAGCCTGGGTGTTGCCGCTGTGGTGGCGGGCGGACAAAGTATGAATCCATCCACACAGGATATTTTGAGTTCGTTTGAAAATTTACCAACGGATAAAGTAATTATTTTGCCGAACAATAAAAATATTATCCTTGCCGCGAATCAAGCCAAGGAAGTAACAGTGAAGCAAGTGGAAGTTGTGCCGACTCGCACTGTTCCACAGGGACTTGCGGCCATGCTCTCGCTTCAACCGGACGGGGAGCTTGCTTCTGTCGCCGAGAAAATGATCAAAGCCTTTAGCACAGTTAAAACAGGCGAGATTACCATTGCAACCCGTACTGTTGAAATTGACGATGTCAGTGTAAAAGAGGGTCAGGTGATCGCGTTGCTGGATGGCAAACTGGCGCTGGCGGCTGAGTCTGTGGAGCAGGCTGTAATGGACTTGCTTAATAAAGCGGAGGCTGATCAGCATGAATTGGTCACACTCTTCTATGGTGAAGGCATGTCTCATTCTGAAGCCAACCGAATCGCAGACTTGATTCGCAAGAAATATTCCTCACTCGAGATCGAGGTGCAGGAAGGCGGGCAGCCGCATTATCAGTTCATTATTTCGATTGAATAGAATAGATTGAGTGCAAACAAAAAATGGGCGCGGAATTCCACGCCCGTTTTTTGTTTGCATTACATGGAAGTTTTTTGCCTGAACATCTTTACCACCGACTTGATAATATCGATGGCGATCAGGAACATGACCAGGGCGATAATTCCCTGTGTGCCTTGCTGTGCCATTGTTCCCAAAATCTGTGCGGCTTCCGCATCGAACCCTTCGATGGCTTTCAAAGACTCGGCAGTGACTGTGATAATGGAAGGCCCAGTCAACAGGAAATATCCGATCACGATCTGGAAGACTTTGATGGCGATGGAGAACAGCCCGCTTGATATCTGCCATTTTCCGGCACGCAGGAGCATTCCGTTGAGAAGGATTTCCGCGACCCATGCAATGTTCATCAGCGGCAGCCAGCGGAAGAAAGCCTCGGAGAGGATGGGGATGGCTTTCCACTCGTTGCCTGTCATATAGTTGATGCCGATGATCTGTGGGTTGAAGTTGAAAATGCTGATGACAATAAAGGTGAACACGATGGCAAGGATCTGCTCCCATGCCTTGATATCCTCAGGCTCAGGTTCTTTCATCAACGAGGTCGGATCCCATTTTTCATCCTCGTCCAGTTTGAATTCAGAAGCGGGTGCAAAGCGTTCGATCAAGGCAAAGACCAGTGCGATATTCCCAAATGCCGCAATGGATGCGGAGACGATATTCAGCAGACCTTCGCCGATCACCTTGAGCAATTCCATGCCCGTCATGGGGGAAAGGGTCACAACCTGGATGGCCGTCACAATGGTCATGCCGAGCGTCACCGCCGCGATAACGATCTTCAGGATCATAATGAACATCGGGAACATGCGCGGGCCGATCAGATAAGGCGTTGGGTTGTAAGTTTCAGCCACTTTTTGCGGCGAGCCATACTCCTTAAGCAAATCAACTTCCATGGCTTCATCGGCAGGTTTGTCTGATTTTTGTGTACGGTCTTCGAGCATGTCCTCCAGTGTGGAGCGCAGTTCGTTTTCAATATCTTTGCGCCCCTTCACAAGTGGAAGGCGTTTGCCCACTTCAGTAACATAGCGATTAATGAGTTTCATAACAATCTCCTTATTATCACTGTAGGGGCGACCCGCCCATTTTGAGTGTGTCACTCTGCCGTCATTGACGGGTCGCCCTTACGTTTCAATTACGCCAGCATCTTTTTCATAACAGACACAATGCCAGCCCATTCCTTTTTCAACTTCGGCAGGAGTTTCTTTCCTTCCGCGCTGATGACGTAATACCGGCGCGGACGTGCCTCTTCGAGTTTCCAGACGGATTCAAGCAACCCTTGAGTCTCCAACCGACGCAGAAGCGGGTATAACGTTCCCTGATCCACTTCCAGCCCTTGATCTGAAAGCAGTTTTAGAAGAGAGTAACCATATTGCTTCTCACTCAATTGACTAAGCACTGCCAGCACGATCACGCCGCGCCGCAATTCAAGGACAACATTATCGAGCGATTCACTGTTTGCCATAGATACACCTTTATCGCATAATACTATATGATACACAGTATGTCAAGAGGAAAGCATAACCGTCATTGCGAGGAGAGGGTGTTTTTCCCGACGAAGCAATCTCCAATTATGTGGGGTTGCTTCGTCGCTCCGCTCCTCGCAACGACATGAATCTTTTATGTTAAACTTCTGACATGAAAATTGGCATTGTTACAGACTCCACCTCAGACCTGCCCGCGCACCTTGTTGAAGAACACAATATTCAAGTTGTGCCTACGATCCTTATCTTGGATGAAAAAGAATACACAGATGGGATCGGCATCACGCGCGAGGAGTTTTATACACGCCTGCCCTCGCTTGAAACCATGCCGACAACTGCCGCGCCTTCCATCGGAGATTTCACCACACCTTATGAGACTTTGTTCTCACAAGGGTACGACCATATCATCTCCATTCATCCTGCAAATCAATTAACAACCATCGTCAACGTGGCACGTCAAGCCGCGCGTGAATTTCAGAATAAAGTCACCTGTGTTGACAGCGGCTCGCTTTCACTCGGACTTGGCTTTCAAGTAATCGCCGCGGCTGAAGTAGCAGAGTTCGGTTTGAAGCCTGCATTGGATGCGATTGAGTCCACCAGAAAAAGATTGCAAGTCTCTGCCGCACTGGATACGATGGAATATCTCAAGCGCAGTGGGCGTGTTCCTGGTGCGGTGGCAGCACTTGGCGGATTGCTCTCCATCAAGCCGATGATCGAATTAATAGATGGGGAAGTGAAAGCCATTGGCGCCGCCCGCACGACAAGCCAAGCCGACGAACGCATCCTGAAATTTTTGCTCGAAAGGGGTGAACTCGAACGGCTTGCCATCCTGCATACCAACGCCGAGCCGCGCGCACGAAACCTGCTTAATGAAATGATGTCCCACGCGCGCCAATCTGTGCCAAGGGATATTCTCTTTGTGAATGTCACTGCTGTGATTGGAACGCATCTGGGTCCAAATGGACTTGGTTTCGCTGCGGTGAGAAAAACACCTTCTTGACGAGTTTATGTTTATATCGGATAATATACATAGTTTGTATATTATCCGATATATAATGAAAGCCGACCTTTTACGCCCCTTTGAGACAATCCCCTACTTCACAATTGAGGGATTCAG
>DATEDD010000018.1:0-5932 GCA_035286565.1 Anaerolineales bacterium | reverse complement strand
GCACTTCGGTTTCCACTCCATCACGAATGATGCGCGCAGTTTTGGCACGTAATCCCATCATCTTCTTGATCGCGTCGGAGGTGCGTCCCTTGGCGCGTGCTTCCAAGAACTTCCCAAGTTTGATGAGTGTAATGATGACCGCCGCAGTTTCATAATAGACGTGCCCCATCAACAAGCCAAACGTAATCGGCAGTGAATAGAAGAACGCAGCGGACGAGCCCATTACAATGAGTACATCCATATTTGCGGATTTATTTCGCAAAGCCTTGAATGCGCCCACATAATATTGCCAACCGACATAAAACTGAACAGGCAAAGCAAGCGCAAGCATCAACCAGTTTGTCCATGGCGCAGGCGCAACACTCATCCCTTCCATGGTTGCCATTTCATAAAACGCCGCAGGCAGTAGACCAAAGTCACGCCCCATTGCGAACAGAAACAATGGCACGGTAAAGATCAAGCCGATAACAAGCAAACGGTATTGTTCATTGATTTCATCTTCACGCGCTTTGGCTTCAGCGTCTTCCGCCTCCCCTCCGAGTTCCACAGCTTCAAATCCTGCAGACGAAACCGCGCGGCGCAATTCCGCCTGCGTGATGATCGTTGGGACATACTTCATGCGCGCTTTTTCAGTGGTAAAAGTCACCTGCGTTTCAAGAACACCTTCGAGTTTGGCAAGCGCTTTTTCCAAACGACGCGCATCGTTATCATCAGAAAGACGCTTGATGATCAAATCCGCTTCACCCGTGGCAACGCCATAGCCCGCACGATTGACTCGCGCTATGACATCAGTCAGCTCAAGTTTGGAGGTGTCAAAATCCACGGTGGCGCGCTCGGAGGAAAGATTCACCACCGCGCTTTGCACGCCATCCAGTTTTTTCAAATTGCGTTCCACTGTGGCAACACAATTCGCGCAAGTCATGCCTGTGATAGGTAAAGTTAATTGCTTCGTTGCTGGCATTCTAAATCCTTGTCAATAACATTTTTTTGTATTTGGTTAATTGGTAATTATTGTTAGATGGTAATTAAACCTTCAGCGGGATAATTGATCTCGGCCAACAAGGCCTTGATCGTTGCTTCGTTGGCAGGCGTATCGAAGGTAATTTCAACTTTCTTGGTGGCTTCATCCGCCTTCACGGATTGCACACCTTGCAACTCACCGACTTCGGTTTCGATGGTGTGAGTGCAATGTCCGCAGGAAATCGCGGGGACGGTATAGGTTACTGTGGTCATGTTTATTTCTCCTTGGGTTATATGATTTTTCAAAACGTTTAACGTTGAACGTTGAACGTTCAACGTTAAACCTTCGTTGACATCTCAAATACTTCGGTAATTTCCTTCAACACACGCTCGCGCTCTTTGGGGTCATCGCCTTTGATCGCTGTAGTCACACATGAATTCAAGTGGCCTTCCAAAATCTGCGCGCTAACCTTATTTAACGCAGCTTCAACTGCCTGAATCTGTCGGATCACGTCAATGCAATATGTATCCTCTTCCACCATGCGAATCACGCCGCGCAGATGGCCTTCAACGGTTTTTAATCTTCGGATTGTGTTGTCAGTTTCCATATTTACCTCTAATCTTCCAGATAATTCTTATCAGCTTTCCCTTACCCCTCCCAGGGGGGTAGGGTGAATATACAAAACAAAGAATAATTTGTCAAGTCGGGGGTTTTTTATGACTTAAATCACAGATATAATATGTTTTTTAGGATATACTTTGTCTGTAAATTCACAATTCTTAAGGAGTTCAAGATGAAATTGTTCGTAAAATCCACCATTATCGGTCTATTGCTTTTTGTGTTTATCACAGCCTGCGGCAACACAAAGACCAGCGACAAATCCTATTCCGAAGCAGAAGTACTCGCCGCGTTCGAAAAAGGCGCATGCGGAACCTGCCACGTCATCCCTGGCGTTCCAAACGCAGCAGGTGTGATCGCTCCCAGCCTCGCCGATGTAAACATGATGGCTGAGAATCACATCAAAAGCGGATCATACACAGGCAAAGCAACTACTGTTGAAGAATACATCCGCGAATCGATTCTCGACCCCAATTTGTTTGTTGCGCCCGAATGTCCCACCGGTGCGTGCACACCCAACGTGATGCCCGCCACGCTCAAGGATACGCTGACAACAGATGAGATCAACGCCATTGTCAGTTACCTCAACGGATTGCCCGCCGGCGCGTATGGTGATTCAGCCCCAGCCGCCGCACCCCAGGAACCCACCACTGGCGTGGATATTGTGCGCGACCCAACCGACCTGCCCGCGCCTCTCGAAACACGCGACCCCGAAACTATTCGCATTGACCTCGAAGCCATTGAAGTCGAAGGTCAACTTGCCGATGGAACCACTTTCACCTATTGGACCTTCAATGGCGCTGTTCCCGGCCCATTCTTTCGTGTGCGCCTGGGAGATACCATCGAAGTCCACATGAAGAACAGTACCTCCAGCATCATGAATCACTCGGTTGATTTCCACGCAGTTACAGGTCCCGGCGGCGGCGCGATGATGACTCAGACCGAACCCGGCCAGGAAACCATGTTCACTGCCAAAGCCATCAACCCCGGACTCTTCGTCTATCATTGCGCCACCCCAATGGTAGCCAATCACATTTCCAACGGCATGTATGGTCTCATTCTCGTCGAACCTGAAGGCGGCTTGCCTCCAGTTGACCGCGAGTTCTACGTGATGCAAGGCGACATCTACACCACTGGCACATTTGGCGATAAAGGCAAGCAGACCACCGACGTGGCCAAACTGCTCGACGAAGACCCCGAATACATCGTCTTCAACGGCGCAGTCGGCGCGCTTACCGATCAGAAACCGCTCAGAGCCAATGTTGGCGAAACCGTGCGCATCTTCTTCGGCGTCGGCGGCCCCAACCTGACATCATCCTTCCATGTGATAGGAGAAATATTTGATCGAGTGTACGATCAGGCTTCACTAACAAGCGCGCCACTTACCGACGTGCAGACCACCCTCGTACCGCCCGGCGGCGCGACCATGGTCGAGTTCAAACTTGAAGTCCCCGGTCGTTACATCCTTGTGGATCACGCGCTCTCAAGATTGCAACGCGGACTCGCCGGCTTCCTGCTCGTTGAAGGACCTGAAAATCCTGAAATTTTCAACGGCACTCCCATGCCCGGCAGTGGACACTGAGATTGGGTTCGTCACCCTGAGCGACGGCGAAGGGTCCCTGAGACAATCGTAGAGATTCTTCGCTCCGCCCACATTGTCCCGACACTTGCGCCGTACGCCACATCGTCCCGATGTTCTTTCGGGAGTGCGGTGTGCTCTTTCGGGAGAATGACATTATACAAAAGCCCTGTCATTGTGATGGGGCTTTTGCTATATAATTTTGATTATGAAAACCCTTTCGCGTTTTTTTCTGACCTCAAAGCGAATGACATCCGCGATGGAAACATGGAGGTCATGCTCATCCGTAATATGAATGTGATGTGGGTTTATTACTACCAGAACATGAATTGATCCAACCCCAGCCCGGCCAATTCCAAGGGGATGCCAACCAGCCGCGCAAGAAAACCAATCAATCCCCAAAACAGACCACCGATGAATGGCACCTGCCAGAGCAGGATAAGCACGACCCACGATAACATGCCCTGAGTTTTGGCAAATTTCATACGGATGTCCATCGGGATGTAAGGTTCAATTGCGCCGAAACCATCAAATGGCGGTAGTGGAATCAAGTTCAGCACAACTGCTGAGATTTGCAGGAACGCGAGGAAGGCCAGCCCGGGCCAAATGCCTGAGGAGCTGATCGGCATCCCTTGCAGGATCAAGCCGAGGATTAAAGCAAGAAGCGCATTGGAGAATGGTCCGGCCAGCGAGACAGCCGTCTCCCATTGTTTACTGCGTAATCTCCATCTCTCAATGTAAACTGCGCCGCCGGGCAGTCCAATGCCGCCCATCATCAAAAAGACCAATGGCAGAAGCAATGAATAAACCGGATGCGTATATTTGAGCGGATTGAAGGTGAGGTAGCCTTTGTCTTTCACTGTGATATCGCCGCCGTAGTACGCAACGAGCGCATGAGAAAATTCATGCAAGCAAAGGGAGAACACCCAGCCGATAAGTACAACAAGAAAGGTCATTTTTCATATCCATTCGGGTTTGACTTGTGCCACTCCCACGCGCTGGAGAGGATTTCGTGCATGTTGGTATGGATCGGTTTCCAGCCCAGTTCGCTGATGATTCTTTTGGGAGATGCGACGAGGCGGGCAGAGTCACCGGGCCTGCGCGGGGCTTCCACTGTGGGAATCGCATGGCCTGTCACTTTTCGGGCCGTCTCGATCACCTCGCGGACAGAGAAACCATTTCCGCTTCCTACGTTGTAGGTCATGCTGTCGCGCTTATCAAGCGCATCCAAAGACAGCAGATGTGCTGAGACCAAATCCGCAATGTGGATGTAATCGCGGATGCAAGTGCCATCCGGTGTGGGATAGTCTGTGCCGAAGATGGATGCGGATTCGGTTTGACCTAATGCAATTTGCAACACACGCGGAATGAGATGCGACTCTGGCTGGTGCGCTTCCCCGCGGCCGGGCAATGCTCCGCAGGCATTGAAGTAACGCAGCGCGGCAAAGTGCAATCCATGAATTTGGCGATACCATTCGAGGGCTTGCTCAGTCATTAACTTGGTTTGACCGTACACATTGGTGGGGCCAAGAGGCGAATCTTCGGTTAGCGGTTCTTCACTCGATTGATATACAGCCGCAGTAGAGGATAAGACCAGCTTTTTTACACCGGCCTGCACAGCGATTTCCATTAACTCCAGCGAGTTCCTGAAGTTATTGCGGAAGAATTTTCCCGGGTCTTTCATACTTTCCCCGGCTTCAATAAAAGCCGCGAAGTGCATGATGGCATCATATTTCGCAGCGGTTAATGCCTCAGCCAAAGCATGGTTATCATCCAATGATGCATGAATGAATTTCGCTCCTGAAGGAATTGCAGCGCGATGACCTGTGATAAGCGAGTCAAAAACTGTGACCGAATGTCCAGCCTTAATTAAGGTTTCAGCTGTCGCAGACCCAATATATCCCGCGCCGCCGGTAACAAAGATATTCATTGATTCTCCTCGCAATGACAGATGATAGTAATAAAAAATTATATCCCATTACTCTGTTGGTTCTGTCTGCCATGCCTGCGCATACCAACGCAAATATTCCTGAACATGCGCACCCCAATAGATTTCAGTATGGTCACCTGCGTAGAAGTGATATTCATGGATGTAATTATTTCGGGTAAGCATTTCTTCAAATGCAAGGATGCTTTCCAATTCCCTGTCCGCATCGCCTACATCCAGCCATAACTGTGGACGATTTTCGTCCACAATATTCTTAATGATCTTCTCTACATAGGGGGCGTCCTCTTTGAAAATGGCAGGGGAATGTAAACCAAGAGAGCCAAACAATTCGGGGTATTCGAAGCCAAGTTTCACAACCCAACCGCCACCGCGCGAGAGACCGCCAAGAGAACGATGGGCGCGGTCTGGAAACGTGCGGTAATTCTGATCGACGTAGGGGATCAAATCTCTGATGAAACGATCTCCAAAACCGGCGCCGGCCTGCAAATTCCAAAAACGGTCATCTGGGAAGACGATCATAAATGGTACGGACTCACCTGAATGGATCATTTGGTCTGCAATGTTTGGCGCACCTAATCTCACCCACTGATCTTGTGTGTAGGTTTGCCCGTGCAGAAGATAAAGGACTGGATAATTCATATCGTCCAATTCCCCGTAGCAAGGCGGGAGGTAGATGAGGAATTCCTGCGCTGGATTTGTATAGGAGATTACATCCTGCTTAATGGTGCCTGGCTGGCTGAGACAGGTCAACGGGGTGGGAGTGGGTGTGGGTGGAATTGGACTGGGGGTAAAAGTGACGGTTGGCGGAGGTGAGGTCACTGTTTGT
>DATEDD010000017.1:0-3079 GCA_035286565.1 Anaerolineales bacterium | reverse complement strand
AAAGAGAATTGGCTCGAGGGAAAAGAGAAATAAGACTTGCGATCGAATTGCCAGGCGACCGCGCCCGGCTCTGCCATATTACCGCCATATTTAGTGAAGGCGTGACGCATATCCGGTACAGTGCGGTTGCGATTATCGGTGACACAGGTGACCATCAGCGCCGACCCGTGCGGACCGTAGCCTTCGAAGGTGATCTCTTCAAAAACGGTGCCGTCTTTATCTTCGCCTGCGCCGCGTTTGATGGCGCGTTCGATATTATCCTTGGGCATATTTTCTGCGCGGGCTTTATCTATGGCAAGGCGCAGTCGAAAATTTGAATCGATGTCGCTTCCGCCTTCGCGTGCAGAGATGACGATTTCACGGGCGAGTCGTGTGAAAATGGCGCCGCGCTTTGCATCGGCAACGCCTTTTTTGCGTTTAATGGTTGACCACTTTGAATGACCTGACATGACGTTCTCCTTCAGAATAACCACGTTTCGTGGAAGTTTTTAACCAAGCGACGGGATTATACCATTGGAAAAAAGTCGGGATACAGCACCGCTGTATCCCGACAAGGTTACATTAGTTTTGCCCGCTCTGCCATTTGACTGCGCAGGTCATGCGAGTCTTTGTCAATGGTGAAGATCGCGCCGAGATAGAAGAAGAAGCACAAGCCCCATGCTACAGTGCAAATAAGCAGGATTGCGGTTTTCAGGTCGAACGCATCAGCGATGATGCCGGTAATGATGGGAGCAAATGCCGCGCCTGCGTTCTCGATGAAATATTCCGAGGCTTGCGCGGTGGAGCGGACTTCCGGTGCGGTAATGTCATAAACGGTTGCGATGACGTTCGCAGAGGAAAGCGGCATGAAGACAGCGGTCAGGCTCATAAAGATGAAGAATTGATTCTTTGCTTCGATGGGCGTGGTGATGGCGAGATACATGAAGAGTGCGCCCATCAAAACGCCAATGCTTGAAACAATGATACGTCCTTTGTTGGTGTATTTGAAAGCGAAATCACCAAGCGCGCCGCCGATGAAATAGCCGCTGGCGAGGATCAGGATGACGGGCGCCATAGTGAACAAAATGCCATTTGCATCATATCCGCGTTCTTTTTCAAGATAGGCGAAGAAGAAAAAAGTAATCACGTTCCACGGAAAGACGCCCGCAAAGCCCTGTAAAAAAACAAACCACATGGTTTTCTTTTTGAAGATTTCCTTTGCTTCCTTCCATGAGAATTTGAAGGTCTGCATTTCAGCCATGTCTTCAAATTCGGGCTCGGCTTTGCCGCGCGGCATTTCCCTCACACCGAAGTAGATCAATAAGGCAATCACCAATCCCAGCGAACCGGTGATGTAAAACACAGAACGCCAGCCGCCAATGGCAGGCGCGACAATTAATGCCAGGATCATGCCGACCAAATAACCGAGAGGCTGGGCGAGTTGTAAAATGCCGTAAATTTTTCCGCGCAGACGGGGACCAAAATAATCGGCAATCAAAGTGTACAAGCCGGGGTAGGAAGAGTCGTCAATGCCGGTGGATGCGCGTGTGACAAGAAATCCACTGAACGTGCGCACGATGGCATTGAGCCAGGTGGTACTGCCCCAAATCAATGATGCAAGTGAAAGTAGTTTTGTGCGTGAGAAACGATCATATAAATATCCCCAGATCGGGTAAAGAATGGTGGCCACGATCAACGCGCCCGAATTGATCAATCCCCATTGTTTGTTGTTAAGTTCAAAATCCTCACTGATCTGCACTTGCAAGGAGCCGATCATTAATTTGTCGGTTTGATGCAAAAGCATAAAGAAAAAGAAAACAGCGACTACGAACCAGCGATAGCGTGAATTTTCTTTAGACATGATGACCTCGTTAAAATAGGGATTAGGAATTGGGGATTAGGAATTAGGCGTCGAGCGTGTCTTCAGAGATGATTTGTTGTGCAAGTTTTTTTAATTCTTCGGCGTCCTTAGTTTTTGATACATCGAAGTATTGTGTGAGCAGATCAAGCGGGCTCAAACTAGTGAGCACCAGTCCTTCTCTGTTGCCAATTGCCTTGCTTTGCGGGCGTTTCACAAGATGAAATTCAAATGTGTTTTCGGCGTATTTTCTTAAAGCGAATTCATCAATTAATGAATCCCATTCTCTTGGATATTCCACCGATAAGCGCACAATCGCCTCAGACATTTCCTTCGGGCTGGGCAGTGCGTCTTTAAGGGCCTCGGTTACGTTCTCGTTGGATTTTAGGATTGCTCGGCGGTCGATGAACTTTCTCACCGCTTTGAGTTCTCTCCATTCAACTTTGGTGTCTTCTCCTTTTTCAACATTCGCAATGACAAAGAATCTGTCTTCCTTTACTTCACCAAAATCCACGCGCTCGATGGAGCCAGGGTAAATGACAGGCGGCTGATAGCCTTCATTTACATCCTGCGGTTTGTGAATATGTCCCATCGCCACATAATTGAATTTTTGATTTTTAACCAAACTACCTGAAAGGACGAGGTCATTCCCAAGCATGACAAGTCTTTCACCACCATACTTCGCGCCTTCAATGGAAGCGTGCGCCATGAAAATGATCGGCAGAGATGAGTCAGATTCTTCAACCCATTCTTTGATCGACTTCCCAATATTTTCTTCAATGCGGGAAAATGCTTCTTTTGAATCAGTCTCGCCGGTGACAGCCATCAAGCCCGAGCGCGCGATCCACGGCATGGCAATCACTTGCATGGGCAAATCCCAAAGATCATCTGGTTTTAGAAAACAGGGTTCATCCAACACACGCACAAAAGGGACATGTAACGTTTTGAATTCCTGAAGCGCGTGAGCGCGCCCTGCCGCAGGAGAAATATCATGATTGCCGATCAATAGTAAAGTGGGTATCTTCGCCTGGGACAAACGCATTATGCGTTTGTCCCACTCGCGTTGAAAGGTCGGTGCGGGTGAACGATCTTTATACGCGTCGCCCGCAAAGATGACCATATCCACTTTTTCTGAAACGGCAGTATCAACGATCGTATCGAGGGATTTGAGAAAGTCGAGAACACGGACAGGCAAACCCGTTTCAGGGTCATGCCTGCCATAGTTGGCCATATCAATATGTG
>DATEDD010000016.1:0-3257 GCA_035286565.1 Anaerolineales bacterium | reverse complement strand
TTCACCTGTATAAATAAGATCACCAGTTCTGCAATTCACGGCTCGTAGAAAACCTGTGGTTATGTAATGATTTGATGCAATTGCATAAAGCGTGTCACCTGGTTTTACGACATACGTTTTCACCCATCCAGCCGCCCCTTTACTGCATGCCAGCTGCGTACTGGTCGGCGCTGGGGGCACATAAAAGACGGCGCCGGTTATGAGGCTGTCGCTCGATAAGCAATTGGATGTTTTCAATTGATCCTTGCTGATGTGGTAACGTTCGGCAAGACGGTCAAGTGTATCATTGTCTTGAATGAAAATTTGTCCCCAACCTGAGGGAGGTGAGCACGAACCTGGTATGACCATAATTGTAAATGTGGGATTGGCAGTAAGTGTCGCGAGTCCCAAGCCCGGCGCGGGTGTAAATGTCAGCGGTAAAGTGGAAATAACTGTAATTGGCGCGATGGATGGGAGCAGGTAATTGGTCGAAGCAGGAGCCATTTCCGGCAGGAATACCACTAGAGAAATGGACAATGCCCCGATCATCAAACCAATCGAGAGCAAAGCTACGATCAACGCTTTCCAAAATTCACGCGGTACCTGCACTACTTTTTACCCTTTTTACTCTTCTTTTCAGATACCTTCTGACCGGCAAAGGGCAGAAGCACGCTGAATGTGGAGCCAACCCCTTGGTCGCTTTCCACCCAGATGCGCCCATGCTGAGCTTCTGTTAGAGTTTTGGCAATGGATAAACCTGTGCTATTTTCACCCACTCCCTGAATATTGTCATTTTCTGTGTCATATAAACGGGTGAAGACACGCTTTAGATCTTTGGATGCTATACCTCCACCGCTATCTGCCACGTTTATCACGATAAAACCCAATCCATTTTCGGTTCGCGTCTTGACCTTGAGCTTGATCGTGCCTTCAGGCGGAGTTACCGCCCCTGCATTTTGCAGCAAATGAATCAATATCTGCTGAAGCGCTTCCCGGTCACCCTGAATGGTTGAAAGGGTTTTCGGTAGGTCAAGATGCATGGAAATATTTTTCTCGCGCAGCTGTTTACTGGTTTGAGACATGGCATTATCAATGATCAAGTTCAAGTCGACAGATTCTGGTTTTAGATCATCCAACTCGCTTGTCAGAGTGGTGATCTGGATCATATCATCTGTCATACTTTGCAGGCGTTCCGTGGAGGCCTTGATGCGTTCTACGAACTTTCTTTGCAATGCGCCGAGATTTCCCACTGATTCACCGAGGAGTAATTCAGTATACCCAACGATTGAAGATAATGGCTGACGCAAATCCTGTGAGAGGGAAGCAATCGCCCCAGACTGTTCCAGGTTCTTAATGGCAACGGTGTTTATTTCCTTCTCTTGCGTTTTCAGATTGGCTTCGGCAAGTTGGTTTCTTAACTGTGCCAATTCCTTTTCCATCTCTAAGGTTGATGATGGAGAAGAAGGAAAATCTTTTCCTGACTGTAATTCACCAATCTCCAGTTGTAATTGCTTGATGATGCGTTGTGATTCTTCCTGTGAAGCGAGCATGGAAGCCATTTCCTTTGAGTCGCTTCCTTTCATCTCTACGCGTGACTGCTCCAATAATTTGGTGAGTTCCTGCACGCTGTTTTCAAGCTCTTTTATTTTCGCGCGAGCTTGGTCGTTTTGCGTTCCGAGTTTATTTTCTTTCTGGCTTCTTTTAATGATGGGAACAAGGAGAGCGGCTATATTCGAAAGGAAGTCCTGATCTTCTGCAGTCCATGTTCGATCTGAGTATGGGGAAAGCAAAAGCACACCGCCTAGGGTTTCTTTTTCAGTGGTCAGGATTGGTACGCTCAATAAATGACCGGGATTGGTTAAGCCGAGAATATCCGCCAACCCCTTAATATCAGCAGAGGTACTGCTCGCAGGCATTCGCAATGGGCGACCGCGCTTTAATGAATTTGCAAGCATGGGAATGGATTCTTTATTTAGCGTACCGCCTTCTAAATTATCCTCACGGATCAAGTCATATCCACCGCCGATTACAATCTGGTTATTGTTATCCGTCATGTAGATCATAAAGCACAGGTCGGAGAGCATCGTTTGGGAAATGGCGCGGGTGATGGCTTGACTCACTTTTGTGGGGTTTGATTCCGCCGCGAGCGCCAGCAAGGCTTGGAAGGTTTTTATGTCGGTATTGTAGCGTTTGTGTTCTCGAAGGCCGTCATCTTGTTTTTCTGTTGCAGGCCGTGGAGAGGAAACTGTACCAGCAGGGATGGCAAAACGTTGTGGCAAGGTGAGCAATATTGGGTAAGCCGCCATGTATGCAAGCCGCACAATGCCCGAGTAATTGCCTTCCATTCGGAAAAGCAAATGACCCGTGTGACCCAGAAACCCAAGAAAGAGCAAAATGATCCCATACCACATCCCATTGGGTTTGCGAATGAACAGGGTTGCCATGCCGGCCAACGTCAGGAACAATGATCCAATCTGCCAAACCCAATCGTCAACCGTTTGGTTGTAGCTGAGCAATGCGATTTGCGGCTGCCAGGACAGCAGACTCAATCCCAATGCAACCAAGATGAATAGACTCAACAAGCTTGTTGCCGTATCCGCTACCCGATTCGGTTCTGGGAAGGCATATAACCATGTGATCCAAATAATTCCAAACATAATAAAGGCCCGGTCCATGGGAGGCAGGACTGTTTTCGGGTCTATGATATGTTGCCAGCCAAGTCCGCTAAACAGGAACATGATAATTTGCGCAGATAGCAAAATGCCCAGTCCCATAAAAGCACGTTTGGCTTGTGGAAACTCGGTTGCCCGCCAAAGGTTTAATGACGATTGAAGAGCGCTTGCGACCGCAAACACCAGCACAATATAGTAAATCAAATCCCCCGGTGGGACGGTGAGTTGGGTAAAAATTAAAGTGGTAAATGCGTTCATGCAACCATAATTATACTGCCAGTTCAAAAAATATGGCACATGCACGTATAATTGCTTTTGCGATGTACAACAAAAAATGGATTTACCTCCTTGTCGTTATGGCACTGCTTGCGGCGGTCTTGCTTCCCATTTTACTTACGGGTTATTCCGCTATTGATCGCGCAGAAACCGAATTTGCTGCGCAAAATTATTTAAGCGCCTCACAACAGTATCAATACGCCGCACTTCTCCTGCCTTGGCGAGGTGACCTTTTGGAAAAGGCCGGTATCTCTGCCTATGCCGGCGGGAATTATTCTGACGCGATCAACTTTCTAAACCATGCGCCCAAACTCACCGAGCAAGGCTGGA
>DATEDD010000015.1:0-2877 GCA_035286565.1 Anaerolineales bacterium | reverse complement strand
GTCAGCAAAAATACCCAGATGAGTGGGGCAATCATCACGCCGGTTAGCAATGACAATTTCTTGAAGAAATTCCGCACCTGAAATTTGTCCATCAGCCAGAAAACATAAGCCTGCGGAAAAAACGCCTCACACCACCCGACGCCTGCGAGGAAAAAAATATCCATTAACTTAATTTTGGGCGCCCACTTCGTAAGCCATTTTATCGGCAGGGTGTTGGCCGCCAGAATTAAAGTAACAAGGGATGTTCTTAGCAGGGGGCCGGCTGTCAACAATAAAAATGCGAAAGAAAAATAAATGGCACTGAATGCGCCGACGAGTATCAGGATATAACCCCAAAAATCAGAAGCTACCCATTTTTTTACAAGCCAGGTTCCTGAAACTAGCGCGATAACACCGACGAGATATATAAGTAAGCGAGTCCAAAATGTGCTCGCGGAGAATACGACAAAATCTATGGCTGTCCCCGAGCCAAAAGCGTCGTCAATGAACGTGGCGATTTGAAAGCGGAATAAGTACATTGCTGCCGCAAGAATCGGCAGGCGCAATAAGACCCAGATTGTCAGCCCTGATTTCTTCATAAATTTAAAGCCCAGCCAGTTTCGGTTTCATCATGTGCCACTCGGTCACTTCCTGAAAGGCATAACCAGCCCTTAGCACGCCCACTTCGTTCCATGAGCGCGAAACGATCTGCAAACCGATCGGCAATCCTTCTTTTGTGAACCCGCAAGGCAGGGAAAGCGCGGGCAGACCTGTCAGATTAAAGGGCGCCGTGAAGCGAGTCAATTGACGGGCGCGTTGGATGGCATTTTCTCCCTCCAAAAAAGGCGCGGGGATGGGCGTAGTGGGGAGCATGAGCAGATCATATTGTTCGAATAATAGATCGCACTTTCTCTTGACCTCAACCTGCGTGCGCCTTGCCAGTGCATACTCGCTGGAAGTGACTGCGGCTCCCGCTTCCAGCCGCTGACGTACGTCCGCGCCAAACCAATCGGGGTGCGCCATCAGCCTTTCACGGTGAAATGACGCGCCATCAGCCTGGGTCATGAGTCCATTTGCAAGCGCGCCTTCGCGCAGAAAATCCATATTTACCTCTGTAATGCTCACACCCTGCTCCTGTAAAACCAGCCCAGATGTACGAACCGCCGCCAATATTTCCGGGTCTGACTCTTCCACATAATTTCCAACTGCCAGTGCGATCTTAGACCCTCTAATTCCATGCTTTAGATTACTGGTGTAATCGCCAGGCAGTGTCTTAACTGAAACTGGATCCAACTCATCGTATCCGCCCATCACTTCAAGTATTATCGCCGCATCCTCGACCTTGCGCGTGATCGGCCCGGCGTGGTCCAGATTCCACGAAAGCGGAAGGATGCCGCGCAGGCTGATGCGTCCGTAGGTGGGTTTCAAACCGACTACGCCGCACAATGCAGCCGGAATGCGAATCGAGCCACCGGTGTCCGTGCCAAGAGCAGCGAGAGCCATGTCCGTCGCAACGGCAACTGCACTTCCGCCGGAGGAACCTCCGGGAATCCGGGTCACATCCCAGGGATTTCTACAGGCTCCAAAATGCGGATTGTTATTCGTAACGCCGAGCGCGATCTCATGGGTATTGGTTTTGCCGATAATCTGCGCCCCCGCTTTTTTGATCTTTTGGATTACGAAGGCATCCTCTATTGGGATATTATCTGTGAAGAATTTTGAGCCGCTGGTAGTGCGGATGCCCTTTGTGTCATACAGATCTTTTACAGCAATAGGAATACCATAAAGCGGTCCTCTTCGCGTTCCCACTGGAGGAGGCGCATCCATTTCTGGAGGGATCACCGTTATAAAAGCATTCAGCGTGGGGTTGAGGCGCTCTATTTGACGGTAGCAAGCTGATGCGAGATCTGATGCGCTCATATCCCTGTTTTTAATTAAGTCGCTTAGAAATATCAGTGATTTGTCCGTTTGGTTTTTCATCTGATGAATTATATCTCTTTCAAAATATTATCATACAGTCCATGAGTCAAGATTTATTCCTTTTTATGTGGGAATGCCTGCCACGTGTGCAACTTGTATGGCAGGTTTTGAATATGACCCACAAGCTCAATGATGCGAGACTCCCGCTGGGGGATAATATCCTGGTTGTGAATCCGGTGAATATATGAATGAGGCAGGTTATTGTTCTCCACTGCTTATTGAAACCAAACCCTGCACTGATATGATTGTCTTCTATATTGACTGCCAGGAATTTATAGTAACTGTCCCCCCAATGTTGGTGAGGTCCGAGGAGGTGATGTTCTCGGAGATAGTGGATACAAATTAACTTGTGGCACTGGTGATAAACTCGATTCTGTAAGTTGCACTTGTTAAGCGTACAAGCCGAAGGGATATGATCCTTCGCAGAAATATTCAAGTCACCGATAGTAAAAAAGGGGCTCAATCACATGTTGAGCCCCTTTTCTATCTGTAACTAAGTTGTGAAAAAGATTTTTAGAACAACCCAACCACTTTGCCGGTCTTCAGATCCAAATCCACATCATAGAACACAGGACGTGTGGGCAAGCCTGGCATGGTCCTCATATCCCCGAGGATCGGATAGAGGAAACCTGCGCCAACGCTGGCCCGAATCTCACGCACAGCAATGCGGAAGCCCGTGGGAGCGCCTTTCTTCGATGCGTCGGTTGTGAACGAGAGGTGAGTCTTTGCCATACACATCGGGAGTTTGTCGAATCCGAGCCGGGTGTAGCGCGCGATCTGTTCTTCGGCTTCGGGGGAGTAATCCACACCGTCGGCGCGATAAATCTCGCGTGCGATCGTTTCGATCTTTTCCTTGATGGGAATTTCCAACGGATACAGGAACTTGAAGTCGGTGGGCATCTCTGCGGCTTTCACAAC
>DATEDD010000014.1:0-6430 GCA_035286565.1 Anaerolineales bacterium | reverse complement strand
CGTTAAGAGTGACCGAGCGTTTTGCGCCTCAATCCCCAAAGCATCGCCTCGTTACTGATTTCCCATCAAACTTCCCAGTCATCTTCGGTGATGAAAATCGTTTGGAGCAGGTCATTTCAAATTTGGTATCGAATGCGTTGAAGTATGCATCGGAAGGCGAGATAAAAATCAGTGGCATGGTACACACCGAACAGGTAGTTATTTGCGTAAGCGACCAGGGACCTGGTATTGAAGCCAAGGATATCCCGCATATTTTTGATCGTTTCTACCGTTCGACGAATGCCGTGAAGCAGACAAAAGGCGCGGGACTTGGACTGTACCTTGCGCGCGCGATTGTGGAAGCCCACGGTGGGCGTATCTGGACCGACCCGAAACCTGAAGGCGAACCTAGTCGTGGCGCGAGGATCTGTTTCTCCCTTCCGAGGTAACTCGCAGGGCTGGAGCGCCGCTCCGCGTTTTTAAGATAAGGCAAATTTAGGACACGGAAGATTTAGGATACAGCGTCGCTCTGCCCCTACGGGTACCCAATGGTAAAATAAAACCTAAAACCAACATAAGGATTATCTCATGGCTAAAACGATCCCCCCCCGCAATAAGATAGAAAAGAAATACACGTGGAATGCTGAAAGTGTTTTTAAATCCTCCAAGGAATGGGAAGCCGAATTACAAAGCATTTTGAAAGACATCCCCAATGTAAAAAAATATCAGGGAAATCTGGGAACTTCCCCAGAGACTTTACTCCAAGCGATGCAAAGCATCGAAGCGCTGATGAAACGCGTGATGCACGTTTACATGTATGCAGCGTTTTCATATAACGTGGACACCACCGACCAAAAAGCAACTGCCATGCTCGGAAAAGCACAGGGCATGTATGGCCAGGTGGCGGGTGCGGTTTCATACCTCAATCCTGAACTGCTTCAAATTGGCAAAGCCACGCTGGATGACTGGATGATCAAAAACGAGAATTTGAGTATCTACCGTCAAAGTATGCGAGACCTCTTCCGCCAGCAGGAACATGTCCGTTCCAGCGAAGTGGAGGAATTGCTCGGCACGCTGGCAGACCCAATGGGCGGCGCAGATAACAGCACTAGTATGCTGGTCAATGCGGATTTCAAGTTTGCACCCGCAAAAGATAGCAAAGGAAAAAAGGTTGAAGTGACGCAGGGGAATTTCCACAACTCCCTGATGGAAGATAGCGACCGCAAAGTAAGGCAAAGCGCATTTGAAAGCTATATGGACAAGCACATCGAATTTAAAAATACGTTGGCCACTAACCTTTCGACCTCCATCAAGAATAATGTCTTTTTTATGCGCGCAAGGGAACACAACTCTACGCTGGAAGCCTCTCTATTCAACAACAATATCCCCGTAGATGTGTTCCACAACCTGATTAACACTTTCAAAAAGAATCTTCCCGTCTGGCACAGGTATTTTGAGATACGGCGTAAAGCTTTAAAATTAAAAGAAATCACCTATTATGATATGTGGGCGCCCATCACGAAGAAAAAACCGAAGATCTCTTTTGAAAAAGCGGTTGACCTGATCTCCGAAAGCCTTGCACCGCTTGGCAGGGAATATGTGGATACGCTTCGCAAGGGTTGTCTTCAGGAACGCTGGGTGGATATCTATCCCAACCAGGGAAAATCCAATGGGGCATTTTCATACGGCGCCCCGGGCACACATCCATTCATCATGATGTCGTATACCGATGAAGTCGGAAGCATGAGTACGCTGGCCCATGAACTCGGTCATTCCATGCACTCGCATCTCACTTGGAAAAACCAACCGCTGGCATATTCAAGTTATTCGCTCTTTGTGGCCGAGGTGGCATCGAATTTCAATCAAGCCATGATGCGCGGTCATTTGCTCAAGACCATCACCGACAAGAACTTCCTGATCGCCTTGATCGAAGAAGCCGTGGGCGGAAACTTCTTTAGATATTTTTTCCAAATGCCAACCCTGGCACGCTTTGAATTGGAGACTCACCAGCGTGTGGAAAGCGGCGAACCACTGACGGCCGATTCAATGCAGAACCTGATGGCTGATCTCTTCGCCGAGGGGTTTGGTCCCAAGGTGAAAGTGGATCGTCCCCGCGTTGGCATGGTCTGGTCTACCTTCGGTCATCTCTTTTCAGACTATTATGTCTATCAATACGCCACAGGTATTTCGGGGGCGCACGCACTCTCAGGCAGGATCCTGCGCGGCGAACCGAACGCAGTTGAAAATTATCTAGGCTTCCTTAAATCGGGTTCGTCTGCATACCCGTTGGAAGTGCTAAAGAAAGCAGGCGTAGACTTAACCACACCCAAACCTGTTGAAGAAACCTTCGCTGTGATGAAAAGTTACATTGATCGGCTGGAAGAGTTGGTTGGATAAAGAAATTCGAGAGACGGGAATCGGACTTCGGGATTCGGGAATTGTTCACAAACACCGACTCCCAATTCCCGAATCCCGCCCTTCATAAACTTGTGTTGACGGTTCGTCTTTCGCTCACCGTGTCGAAACATCCAAAATCTTACATAAATCGGAAATCATTAAATGCCTCAAACCACAATCGCATGTCCCCGCTGTAGACAAATGATCCCTGCCAACGTCGAACAACTATTCGACGTAACGCATGAGCCCGCATCCAAACAACGCCTGTTGAGCGGACAATCCAACTTTGCCCGTTGTCAATTTTGCGGATATGAAGGCCGCCTGGCCACACCTATTATCTATCACGATAACGACAAGGAATTACTGCTGACCTTTTTCCCGCCAGAATTAGCCATGCCATTAAATGAGCAGGAAAAAATGATCGGTCCTCTGATTAAGAAGGTGATGGATAGACTGCCTCCCGAAAAACGCAAGGGTTATTTGCTCAGCCCGCGTGCCAACCTGACCTACGAATCAATGATGGAGACTATTTTGGGAAAGGATGGCATAACGCCCGAAATGCTCAAGGGGCAGCAGGAACGCGTCCAGTTGATGGAGAAGCTGATGCAGATCACATCGAAGGATGTGCGCTCTGAATTGATCAAACAAAACACATTGATCGTTGACGAACAGTTCTTTGCGCTCTTCAGCCGCATTGCACAGAACGCCATGCAAAGCAGACAGGAACCGATCGCTCGCGCCATGATTGAGATCCAAACCCAGTTGTTGGAAGAGACCGAATACGGGCGTCAATTGAAGGAATCTGTCGGGGAACTTGAAGCAGCCCAAAAGATCCTGCAAGACGAGGGGAAGGGACTAACCCGCGAAAAATTATTGGATTTCGTCCTCGATGCAAAGACCGATGCGCGCATTCGTGCTTATGTCTCGCTGGCACGCGCAGGCATGGATTATGTCTTCTTCCAAAATTTGACGGAAAAGATCGAGAAAACTTCAGCTGAAGAAAAAACCAGACTGGAAGGCATCCGCGAGAAATTGCTAATCTTCACCAGCGAAGCGGATAAACAGCTCGAAGCTCGTTTCAAACAGGGAGAAAAATTTGTTGAGTCTTTACTAGAGCAGGAAGATATTGAAAAAGCCACGCAGGAAAATCTGGAAGGCTTTTCACAGGATACTGTAGAAGTAGTCAATCAGTTGCTGAGGCAGGCTTCCGAAAAGAATGATTACACCCGCATGGGCAAACTGCAAAAGATTGTACAAGTATTGCAAGCTGCCAGCACGCCGCCTCCCGAAGTGGCATTCATTGAGCAACTGCTTCTGGCGCCAGATAAAGCAGCCATTGAAAAGATGCTCACCGAAAACGACGCAATCGTGAACCAGCAATTTGTGGATGCGCTAAGTGGGCTGGTCGCCCAAATGGAATCTCAAGGAGATAACCCAGAAGCCAAAGCCATGGCAGAGAAATTGAGTGAAATATATAAAATTGCTCTGAAGTATTCGATGAAGAAGAATATGGGATAGAGAAGAAACCAAGTGACAGTCATCCTATAGGTGATTGTCACTTTAATTCACCTCAACCCCTCAAACAAATCGGTCTCCACTTTCCTGCCCCCATTGACCAAACTAAATACGCGGTAGAAAGTCCCCTGGGTCGCGAGGATTGCGACTGCGGCATCTTCGTGCATTTCAGCCAGTGCGCCTAAGGTAGCCAGTTGGCTTTTATGGCATTGAATGGCTCGCCATGCTGTGCGGCAATGCTCAGTTATGTCAATGTGCGTGGTGATTATCCATTCCTTCCACGCGTTTTCGCCGCGCAGTTGGCCATCCACGGGGAAAGACACATCGTCCATGAATGGGGAGATCAGATTCACGAAGATTTCACCATCCACCATGTAATATAGTTTTGAAACGCGATGTGAGGGGAGATTTTCTGAGGTTTTGTAAGCCGAGTCAGCGGCGCAAACGATGGCGGCGGAGGTGAACTGCCCAATGGCAATGTGATCGGGATGGCCATAATTTCCATCGGGAGGAAAGGTCACCACTACTTGCGGTTTGATTCTGCGAATATGCGCGACGATCCTGGCAATGGCTTCGGTATGATCTGCCTGGTCCAAGTCGCCGTCAATATAATCTAGAAAAGACAGGCTCTTTATCCCGAGAACAGCGGTTGCATTCTGTAATTCCTTTGTGCGGATTTGGCCGAGTCGCTCCAAGCCGGGATTCTGCCCCTCGGGACCAGCCCAGCCTCTCTCCCCGCGTGAAGCGCAGACGAGGTGAGTATCCACTCCTTCAGCGGAATATTTTGTAAGCGTGCCGCCCATCCCCATTGATTCGTCATCAGGGTGAGCGAAGACAGCAAGGAGCTTAAGGGAGTTCACTATTCTCCCACGGGAGGGTTGTCGAGCCGCACCCCATGACCGCGCACAGTGTCAATATATTGATGGTTTGGGTCAATCATAGCAAGTCTATTTCGCAAGCGGCGGATTAGGGCATCCAGCGCCTGATCAGACACCCCCACCATTTGCTCCTCTCCCCAAACAACAGAAACCAGGTCAGGGCGGTTGATCACCTGTCCTTGTTTTTCATATAGAAGCCATAATAGTCTAAATTGCTGTGCGGATAATGGCGGCACTGCCTGCTGTTGATTCACCCAGACCTGGCGGGATTTTTGATCCATCATCAGGCGCCCCGCGCGCAATGCGCCTTCTGCAAGCGGCATGGTTGCATCGGACATAAGGAAGATTAACTGCTGTGCCAGCGCGATGCTGAGCAGGTCGCCATCCTGCAACATAACCGGCGCGGTTATTTCAGCGCCATTATGGTTTGTGCCATTCTTACTACCAAGATCTTCAATAATGACACCTTCGACAGTGGGTGTGATACGTGCGTGAAAACGCGAGACTCGTCTGTCTCGAACGTTGATTTCACAGGTTGGGTCGCGCCCGACCATCAAAGTATGGCTTAAAGCCCAGCGCTGACCATTCAGTAGTCCGTCCTGGGCAATAAGAAGGGGGAATTCTTCTTCATTTTCCATGGTTTCCTCAAATCATAT
The DNA here is from genome assembly GCA_035286565.1 of Anaerolineales bacterium. Lineage (GTDB taxonomy): Bacteria > Chloroflexota > Anaerolineae > Anaerolineales > Villigracilaceae > Villigracilis. Next base: position 1,005 of record DATEDD010000014.1, on the reverse strand, counting down.
TTTGCTCATTAATTTGAGATTAATTTTCTTAAACTGCAAACTAAAAAAATATTTCCGGGACAATAATCCTGTCTTGTGTTTGCCTGAAACATTAGGAAACTCGGAACCCGCGCAACACTCAATACCACCAAAGACGTTTATAATATAGCAGAAAAGTGAATTTTGTGTATGATCACATTGTAGATTTCATATTCTTACCGCTTGCCGCACAAATTACCAGGGCTTTGATAAAACCACGAGTAGATACCATATTCCTGGTTTAATGACTTATGCGGCACTTCGTAAAATGAACAGTGGCACACGCCGAAAACGCCGCTGGAACACAGAACTACCCATTTGGGTACGATGTCAACGAGGAGAAGATTTGCCCCAATCGTTAAGGAGTGGGGAGACCCTGCGTGACCGCTACAAAATCCGTGAGCAGATCGGACAAGGCGGCACGGGAAGTATTTATCTTGCGGACGATACCCGCCTGCAAGGTCGTCTATGTGCGCTTAAGGAAGTGGAGCACAACCAGGCTCTCCCAGATGATATTTTTAAACAGGCTCGCGAACAATTCTTTCGCGAAGCCTCGGTACTTGCGCGCCTCGATCACCCCAATCTGCCAAAAGTTTCTGATTTCTTCTCCGAGGGTCCGCGTGATTATCTGGTGATGGATTTCGTGCCAGGCAAGGACTTGCGCGAACGTATGCAGGAAGCGCGCCGCAGGAAAGACTTCCTCTCTGAAAAAGAAGTAATGCGCTGGGCCGTGCAAATTGCAGACGCCTTAAGTTACCTCCACCATCAAAACCCGCCGATTATTCACCGTGATATCAAACCAAGCAATCTTAAGATCACGCCAAGTGGATTAATCAAACTTGTGGATTTTGGTCTGGTAAAGATCATGGCGCCGGATGAAGTGACCATCACCATCATTCATGGACAAGGCACGGCCCACTACACGCCTTTGGAACAATACGGCGGTGACGATACGCATACTGATCCGCGCGCAGACATTTTTTCATT
>DATEDD010000013.1:0-4145 GCA_035286565.1 Anaerolineales bacterium | reverse complement strand
CCGGCGCAGGATTTCCCTCGCAAAACGCCGCCGGGGACGGCGGCTTGAGCCTGACTTTGCGCTGTAATACTAAAGGGCGCTGCGCAAAGGCGGCTGTCACTTTAGGCTTCCCTCAACTCATAACTTCGTTATTTTTGCTTTTTCACAAAATACGAAATCACTGCCATCCCGAATCCAATCAATGCAAATGCCAATCCCTGCCTCAAAACGGGACTCAGCAAAGTCTGCACCATCGCCGAGGCAAGGTCGCTGGCGTAACCCAGCAAAAGAGTGGGGAGGTAAAGGGGCATTAGGCTGACCAGCACACGCTGGAAAATTTTCCCAAATATGGGTGCGCCGAGCAAACCGATCACAAATGCAATCAAGCCAGTCGTAATAAATGAGACTCCCCACCAGCTCAACCAACTCTTAAGCGACCTGACCGCAAGGATCGTTAATCCCAGCAGGAAGGCAAACAGCAAAATTGGGCTAAGCCGCATGACGAGTCTTGCAGTTTGTAATCTTTGGCGTGGATCATTTTGAGGCGGCGCACTGATGATGGTCACCTGGTCTGGAATCACGGTCGCTGCAATTTGCAATTGACCCTGTAAGATCGGCGTTAACGCAGGAATTAATTCAGCAGGCGGATTGCATAATTCGATTTGTCCACCTGAAAGCAGGTTAATTGTTATTTGAGCAATTTGGATGAACGTACAATCAGGTTGTGTGCTCAAAAATGCGAATACAGCCTGCGCGCCGGTGTCACTTGCCATGCTTGCTTTCAATGGAGCGAGATTAAGCTGTGCCGAATCTGTTTGCATGTTCAGGTAGGCAAAAGTGGAGTTCAGCACATCATCGCCCATTACCTTCAACGTTTCTGGTGGGAGCAGGGTGTGGAAGAAAGCCTCCCACGCTTCCTTGCTCATGCCGCTTAGCACAACGGGGAACTGGCTTTGGTCTGCAATTAAAGAAGTCATTGCATCCGCCATCACGGAGGGAAGTCTGTTGTAAAAATCCTCCCGTGCAAATGCTCTTTGATAGGTCTCCGCAGTAAATGCCCTGCGATCAAAATTGAAGAAGATCAGCGCGAGCACGGCCGTAAATATAAACAAGACCGCAAATATAATTTCAAAAATTTTCTTAATTAAATCCATTCATTATTCCGAATTTTTGTTAAATCGATTTACTTTGAATAGTGATAGCGGCAGGAAATGATTACGAGGTCGGTTTTGATCACGCCGTAGACAAGGCGGTGTTCGTCGTTTATTCTCCGCGACCAATATCCGTCAGGTCTGCTTTCAGCGCTTCTGGCTTTCCTATTCCTTCAAAGGGTGTGCGCAAGACATCTTTAATCAGTTGGTTGACCCGTTTTAACAACTGGTGATCCTGTTCTTGATACCACAGATAATCCTCCCATGCAGATTGTGTGAAAACCAACCTCATGGTTCAATCAGTTCGTGTTCAGAAGTTGTTCCCCGTTGCGCTTCCACTATAGATTTGCGAAGGTGAGCCGCATTGGCAGGGTTTGATAAGAGATAGACCGTTTCCTGCCACGCATTGAATTCATCCAGCGAAAGCATAACGATTTGCTGACCCGAATCCGTGGTGATGATCGCAGGTTCAGCGTCCGAAAAAACTTTTTGAATCAGCGAGTCGAGATTGCGTTTCGCCTCATTAATGGTAACTACATTCATGTTTCACCTCATGCAATATCTTATCAGCAATTCTTATCAATGTCCATTTTTTTGAAATCTATTGAAATCCATTGGCCCAAGCCGCACACCTGTAGACGGTGACGGGGACGACGGATTTGTAATGCGGAATGTTCTCTTACGAAGTTAATATCTCAATTAGATCCTGCGTCACAGCTTCAGCATTACCCACGCCGAGCAAGTCCAATAACTCACTTGCCAACTCTGCCTTGAGTTCTGCATCCTTGCGGCTCCAGGTGCGGCTTTTGATCTCAAGGAAGTGTCCCATTAGGGGCTTTTTTACTTCATCGAGGTTTATAAAGAATTCCGTATTTTTATAACGGATGTGCCAGCGCAAGCGATCCTTCTCAACTGAAACCTCCAGTTTTGGTGTAAAGTATTCGCGATAAAAACGTGAGGTATGCAAGGCAGGCGCAAGGAAGCGGCTGCGCGAAAGCAGCACGTCATGCCCGATCTCACCTTCGCGCTTCTGACCCAGTAATGTTAAACGCGAACGCACGTTTTCCACCTCGCCTCTTGCGTTGATGAGATTATCTTCACGGAAGCGCAATCGTCCCTGGGCCGGATCATCGAACATGAAATAATCGTCATATTGATGATAATGTTTATACGCGGTGATCTCGATCTCAGGCCGCTTCATTTTCTGGACCAGTTGGTCTGGTTCCGTTACCGTTACCTTGACCTGCACCTCAAACGACTCCTGTTCCATCGAGCCGCCGAGCGCGATCAATTTCGAAAGCACTGATTGTTCGCGTACGATCAGGAAGGCATCTATTTTTTGTGCCACTTCACGCGCCTGCTTTAGCAGGTCAGTTTCGTTCAATGTCAGCAATTCATGAGCGCGCATTAACCATTTTCCATTGACCATCACATCGGTCACATCTGTGGATTTGGATGCAAATACGAGTTGAGCGTAGGCATTGTTCGGGTCCCGGCGGAAGCGGGGCGAGTTATGCAGCGGGGAGGTATCAACCAATATCAAATCGGCGCGTTTGCCTGCTTCGAGCGACCCTGTCAAATGTCCGATATGAAGCGCTTGAGCGCCCATGCGCGTTGCCATCAGCAAGGCGGTCGCGGCGGGGACAACCGTCGGGTCATTGGAGGAGGCTTTCGCAACGAATGAAGCGAGGCGCACTTCTTCGAACATGTCGAGGTCGTTGTTCGAGGCGGGACCGTCTGTGCCGATGCCCACGTTGAGTCCAGTTTCGAGCATCTTTTGTACGGGCGCAAATCCTGAAGCAAGTTTTAGATTCGATGATGGGTTATGCGCGATACCTGCATTCACATGTTTCAGCGTTTTCATTTCGCCAAAGTCAATATGAACGCAATGCGCGGCGATCACTTTTGCTTCGAGCACACCCTGCTTTTTGACATAAGGCACAACGGGCATGCCTTGTTCCTTTCGCATGGTTTCCACTTCAAACGCGGTCTCGGAGATGTGAATGTGCAGAGGTACATCAAATTCTTTGGCGATGTCAGCGCAGGCGCGCAGGATCTCGGGTGTGGTGGAGTAGGGGGCGTGCGGCGCAATCGCAGGGACAATCAGTGGGTGCCCTTTCCACTTTTTGATAAATGCACGCGCCATCGCCAGCGAGTCCTCGTAAGCCGCCGCATCTGGCGCAGGGTATTTCATAATGGATTGTCCGCAGACCGCGCGCATACCGGCATCAGCTGTGGCTTGGGCAATATTGTCTTCAAAAAAATACATATCGTTGAATGTGGTCACGCCGCTGCGGATTTGTTCGGCGCAGGCCAGGGATGTGCCAAGCCGCACGAATTCCGGCGAGACGAATTCACGTTCAACCGGAAGCATGTAACCCATCAGCCAAACATCGAGCCTTAGGTCATCGGCGAGACCGCGCAACAGGGTCATAGGCACATGGGTGTGCGCGTTGACCAGTCCCGGCATCAAGACCTTGCCGCCGCAATCAATGGTTTCATTTGCCGAATAATCTTTTTTGATCTGTGCTTCAGGTCCAACTGCGATGATCGAATCTCCTTTGACAGCGACTGCGCCGGGATCATATTGATTTAAATTTTCATCCATGCTGAGCACGATGGCGTTTGTGAAGAGAGTGTCAACTTTTTGAGTCATTCAAGCTCCTTTTGTATTTCCGTCATTGCGAGCCACCGCCTTTGTTCTTTGGTGGCGAAGCAATCTCTGTATCGTATCTGGGATTGCTTCAGGCACACCTGCCCTCCCGAAAAAGCGTCGGGACGATGTGGCGGGCGGTGCCAGGGAGAGCAAGAGCGCCCTCGCAATGACGAGATGATGATTATTTTATTTTTCCCAATTCAGTAAAACTTCCATTGCTCTTACATTTTCTTTGAAATCTGTAGATTTATGCGTTGAGAGTTCCATATCCACAGAAACCGCGCCGAGTTCAACGGCATAATCTGCAAGTGTGCCTGTAAAGATACAGCCCGTGTCTATGGGCGGAAAGGGATATTTTG
>DATEDD010000012.1:0-4324 GCA_035286565.1 Anaerolineales bacterium | reverse complement strand
TGGACAATGAACGCGACACAGGCCGCGTCATTCTGACCGATCAAGATGGCAAGCGCATCTTCCTTGATTTCGCTACCTATCGCGGCACAAACCCTTCGACACGCTTCGCGTCAGGACAAAGCCTGGAGGAAGACCTGCGCGCCCGCGATTTCACCATCAACGCGATTGCCTACAATCTGCGCGATAATACGATCATAGACCCCATGGACGGCGCAAACGACATTCGCGCCAAGGTCATCCGCGCCTGCTCACCAACTTCATTATCAGATGACCCTGTCCGTATTTTAAGGGGCGTTCGGCAAGCCGCAGCGTTTGAATTCAAGATAGAGAAGAACACACGTGAGTTAATGAAGCAGGCTGTTAGCCAGATCGAACGTATTTCCCCAGAGCGTCTGCGTGACGAAATTTTCAAGATCCTCAACGGTCCGAAAGCAGGCGCGTCCATCCACGCCCTGGAGATGCTCGGTGCTCTTTCTCACTTTATGCCTGAATTACTTGCCATGAAAGGCGTGGAGCAATCCCCTCCGCATGTCTACGATGTCTGGACGCATACCCTGACTGTGTTGGATCACCTCGATCAAGTCATTTCCGGTTTGCGCGTCGGGTATGATGCGGAAAAAACGAACGACATGTTCACCGGTCTGCTTGGATTGCGTTTGGGGCGCTTCCGCCAGCAAATCGGAGATCATTTTGCCGCGTCGTTGAATGCAGATCGTTCCCATCGTTCCCTGCTTTTCTTCGCTGCGCTGTATCATGATGTGTGCAAACCTGAAACAAAAACGATTGATGAAACGGGACGCATCCGCTTTTTTGATCATGACATGAAAGGAGCGGAGGTGGCTGTCCAGCGCGCGCGGGCCTTCAACCTCAGTAACGATGAGATTGAACGATTACAGGCCATCATCAAACATCACATGCGGATTCATTCTTTCGCCAGCCGCATGGAATTTGATAAACAAACACCATCACGAAAAGCCATTTACCGCTTCTTCCGCGATAGCGACAGGGCGGGCATTGACTTAATTCTGCTCGGGTTGGCTGACCTGCGTGCCACGCGCGCCAACGAACTGACACTTGAAACATGGACTGCCTATCTTGATGTTGCCCGCATTCTGCTGGAGAATTACTGGGAACGGCCCGAAGAAGTCATTTCTCCGCCGCGTTTGCTGGATGGGCATGAATTGATGAAGGAATTAAATCTCAGGCCGGGTCCTTTCGTTGGTCAGTTGCTGGAGGCGATCCGTGAGAATCAAGCCGCAGGAAAAATTGAAAATCGCGAGCAGGCTTTGGCTTTCGCGCGCGAAGAACTTGCAAAGATTGCTTAAACACGAAGCCTGCACTGAGCCTGCCGAAGTGTCCACAAAGGAACACGAAGGAAATCTTAAACCTTTGTGTACTCACCGGCACTCCCGAAAAGGTGTCGTGACCTTTGTGTTAAAAAAGATCAGTACTTCACGAAAGCGCGTAATTGGCGTTCTCTTACGCCAAAATTGCGCTAGAGAGCGCAATTTACGCGAGGTTTTCGTGATCTACTGAAGATAGGCGAATCATGAACTATGTATTCTTTGACCTGGAAACGCAAAACTTATTTCAAGATGTTGGCGGGCGTGAAAACATCGAAAAACTTCGTGTCGCCTGCGGCGTGACATGGTCAACACAGAAAAATGATTTTTCTGTCTACTGGGAGAAGGATGTCCCCGCTTTGATCGAAGAATTGAAATCCGGGACAAAGATCATTGGATTCAACCTGCGCGGATTTGATTATCGAGTACTTCAACCGTATGCGCCTGAAATACGCTTTGCCTCTCTCCCCACCCTTGACCTGCTCTTCGACCTGCAAAGGATTCTTGGCTTTCGCATCAGCCTGGATAGCATTGCAAGCGCCAGCCTCGGCGCAACCAAAACAGCAGGCGGTGTACAATCTGTGGAATGGTTCCGCGCGGGTGAGTTGGACAAAGTCGCCGAATACTGCAAGGCAGACGTAGACATCACCCGCCGCGTGTATGAATTTGGGCGCGATAACGGTCATATTTTTTATAAATCAAAAATGGGAAGCAGGTTAAAAGTAGATTTAAATTGGAAATGAGAGAGTAGTATCTCACCTCAATAATACCTGTCGCTCTGAGGGAGCGTTCTCCCTGGCACCGCCCGCCAGGGCAGGTGTTGCGACCGAAGAGTCTCGTATTTCCGAGTAGAGACCCTTCGCCGCCGCTCAGGGAGACATTTTTGAGACAACTTGTAGAAAGGTAGATAAAAATGAATACAGTTACTGTAAATGGAATAAACCTGGCTTATACAAGGCGCGGCAAAGGGATGCCACTTATGCTTGTACATGGCTTTCCCCTGGATTCCAGTTCATGGAATGAGATTACTCCATTCCTGGAAGATAAGTTTGACATCATCCTGCCAGACCTGCGCGGATTCGGCCAATCTACCACGATAAAATCGCCGTATACTATGTCTGATATGGCTGATGATCTTGCCGGTTTGTTGGACCATCTGGGAATTGAGAAGACTGCGATGGCAGGTCACTCGATGGGCGGATATGTTGCTTTGGCATTCGCAAAGAAATATCCTCAGCGGGTGAGTGGATTGGGATTAATTTCATCCCAAGCAGCAAACGATCCGCCTGACCGTAAAGAAGGACGATACAAGACTGCGGCAGAGGTTGCTGAGAAAGGGGTGGGTGTAGTGGTTGATGCAATGACCCCAAAGCTTTCTGCGAATGCAGATGTGCAGTCATTTGTACGAGGTGTGATGGAAAGACAAAAACCATCCGCAATGATTGGCGCACTCAAAGCCATGGCTGAAAGGGAGAATTTATTGCCGCTTCTTTCCTCTTTCATCTTTCCATTGTTGGTTATCCATGGCGACCATGACGTCTTAATTCCGATTGACCGTTCAAAGGAAATCAAGGCGGCAGTGCCCTCCGCACAGTTTGTGGAGTTGAAAGGCGCTGGTCACATGCCGATGATGGAGTTTTCGTTGGAAACTTCCGAAGCATTGAAAATGTTGAAGTGAAATAACATTGCCCGTCACTCGCTTTGCGATGGTGGCGGGCATTATTTCTTAACAGAATCAAGCTTGTCCTCCCGAAAATTCGGGACTTCGTGAGCAAAACGAAGGACTAAAGCTGGGATCGAAGCGACTGTGTATTAATATTTTTTAGCTCGGAGGTATCCAGCTCGCCTGTCCGCCTGACCATCTTTCGGATATGTGCGACAATCACACTGCTGGGCACAGGTTTGACAAGAAAACCATCCGCGCCAGCATCCAAAACACTGGCAACCATGCCCGGATCGTTGATAGCTGAATGAATAAGGATAGGCACCTTGCTGAATTTGCGGACAGCTTTGCAGACCTGCCATCCATCCATATCTGGCATCATCAGATCAAGAAGCACAACACTGGGTCTTTTTTCCTCAACCAATTTAACACCCTCGACGCTGGTGTTGGTTGTAAATACTTCAAAGCCGTACGTTTTGAGCAAAATGCTCATTAATTCTGTGATTGCCAGATCATCATCAATTACAAGAATTCTAGTTGACATACTTTTTTCCATACCGTATTATCCCTGATTTATATCAAACTGTACATTGCAATAGGTTTACAGCTTGAATTGAATAATTTATATAACAGTGGATTGAAATCCGTTGTTCTGGTGATATTTGTCATATGGAATTTAGACCGTTTTTGGTAAAATATTTCACAATCAATATGTGAAAATAATTTAATCCTTGCTGGAGGCATCATGAAGAAATGGGTCTATTTGTTCAATGAAGTAAAAGAGGTTGAGAAAGTTGCCCTGGGTTCGTGGGATGCGGTGAAAGACCTGGTGGGTGGCAAAGGCTCAGGTTTGTTGGATATGACGCGAGCGGGTGTGCCAGTTCCGCCATTTTTTACGGTGACAACCGAAGCATGTAACGCATATCAAAAATTGGGGAAATTTCCTGCGGGGTTATGGGAACAGGAACTTAGAGCATTGATGGAAGTTGAAAAGAAAACAGGCAAAAAATTTGGCGACCCAAAGAATCCACTGTTGGTTTCATGCCGTTCCGGCGCGAAGTTCTCCATGCCGGGTATGATGGACACGGTCTTGAATCTGGGATTGACAGATATGACCGCCGCCGGCATGGTCAAGTTGACAGGGAACGCGCGTTTTGTGTACGACTCATATCGCCGTTTGGTGGAGATGTTCGGATCGGTGGTATTGGGAATTCCAGATGAAGCTTTTGAACATCCCTTAAAGGAATATAAACATAAGAAAGGCTATAAGTTCGATACGGATATGACTGCCGACGACTGGATGCACATTGTTGATGAG
>DATEDD010000011.1:0-9063 GCA_035286565.1 Anaerolineales bacterium | reverse complement strand
TTTGTGAAGATCGTCGTGGATGAAAAATATGGCGAGTTACTTGGCGCTTCGATGATCGGACCTGAGGTAACTGAATTACTTCCTGAGCTAACTCTTGCGCGCATGATGGAACTTACGCCGCATGAAATTGCGCGCAACGTCCATGCGCACCCCACGCTTTCAGAGGTTTTGATGGAAGCGGCACACGGCGCAGAGGGAAGTCCGATACATATGTAGAACAGAAAAGAACTGACCTTAAAAGTCAGTTCTTTTTTCGGTTATTTACAACCATAAGCTTTAATTATGTGGTTTCTACTAATGAGTGGGCTAAATTCGTCTAGTCAACTTGATATTTTGGCTGGAATGTGCTATTAACAATGTAAATAAATTCATAACATAAGGCCGGCAAATATGCACCGTGAACGAGTATCTGAAAACGTGTTTTGGTTCCAAAGTGAAGTCTATGCCCAGGTAACAGCCGGCGTCATCGTCGGTCCGCAATGGGCGGTTGTTATTGATACCCTGGCTCTGCCGGAAGAGACACTCGGAATGCGGGAATTCATTGAACATGAATTGGGTGTACAGGTCCGCTATGTCATCAACACTCACTATCATGCAGACCACACCTGGGGCAATTGTTTTTTTCACGGTGCAACCGTGATCGGACATGCCAAATGCCGTGAATTACTGATCGAATATGGTGTGCCTTCCCTGGAGGAAGCCCGCAAACAAAACGCAAATCTGCGACAGGTAAAGATCGTTCCTCCTCACCTGACGTTTGCTTCCGGTGAATTAGCGATGCGCGTCGGGAAAAAGAATCTGATCCTCTCGCCGTCATTCGGCCACAGCGCCGACGGCATTTCAGTCCTGGTGGAGGAGGACCGCGTTCTATTCGCAGGCGATGCCTTCATGTCCCTTCCCTACATCGTGGATGGCGATGCAGATGACCTGCTGGCATCCATCAAACGGATCGGACGCATGGGTCTTGAAAATATTATCCAGGGACACGGCGATATTATTCTGCGCGGTGAAATAGATGCGGCTGTAAAAGATAATACGAATTACTTGAACAATATCAAAAAAGCCGTAAAGTCTGCGGGGAAACGCAAGAATGTGGATGAATACCTCGAATCGATTACCATTGAGGAATGCGGCAAAAGCCGTGTTTTCCTTGGAGGTCTGGCCGAAACCTTGCACCGCCGCAACCTGAGAGCGTTGCATCGAAAAATGAATAGTGAATGAAACTTTTAAGAAAACTAGTATAGAAAAATCTTGCAAACCTGCCTTTGCAGGTTTAATTTGGCTGTTGGTCGCTTTCTGGTATTCTGCATAGAAAGCTTATTCAAGTGAGACCATCTTATGTATACGAATTACAAAAACACATCCGGAATGCCACCATTTCAACAAGGCGGATTGGATTCGCTCTGCGGACTATACAGCATTATCAACGCAGAGCGGATCATCAACCATTCCTCTAATGAGGAAACCCAGCAATTATTTGATGACCTGATCCATTATCTTTCCCGTCGCGGATTATTGACCAAACTCCTGATTGGCGGTATTGTTCACGCCGAAATGCTGGTGATCTTAAACAAGGTGGTGGGCAAGAAACGCATCTTAAATGTGCAAATACCCTGGCGTGGTATTCTAAACCCGGACCTGACGGCCTTCTGGAAATCCATGCAAAACTTTATGGATGGATCGCCCGTGCGTGCCATTATTTTGGGCTTGCAAGGCTATCATGATCATTGGACTGTGATCGAGAGCATTACCAACCGTTCCATTAAGTTATACGATTCGGCGTCAATACAACGTCTACCGCGCTCTTCCTGCACGACCGTCTATGCCACCGGGAAGCGCAAGCATGTACTCCTACCCGCGCAGACATATTTCCTCTCCAACGAAGAGATTGACATCAGTCAGTATAATTACTAGAGTGTGTATGCAAATTAAATTTGTGTCACCCTGAGCCGAAGCCCTGAACGAAGTGAAGGGGCAAGCGAAGGGTCTCGTTTTGCCCTACATCGGGTGAATTCGGGCTAAGGTAGAGATTCTTCGTCGCTCCGCTCCTCAGAATGACATAGCTGTGTTGATTTTGCATACAGGCCCTAGGAAAAGTGGTATAAAAGGTGGCATGAGACCTCCAATTTATGTTCGGAAATTGACAAAAAAAAGAAAAGTTGGCGGTGCAAGCAGGGCGCCACAAGGATCCATTTGTAATCAGGCGTAGCCAATCCGAGAAATTTTGGCATAGCCACCAGTCAGTGGACATTGGGATTGGCGGCGGAAGTCAGTTAAGAGAATGAGCTGGTTCAAGGGCCTGTTAGCGGTGAAACTGTTCGAGCAATGCTCAAGCGTTTTGGGATGAAGTGGACCAGAGCAAAACATTGGATTACCAGGCTCGATCCAGATTATGAAAGGAAATCAGATCACTTTCAGGTCAATCGTTTCAACCTTAATGTTCTGCATAGAGGCGCTTCTTTAGTTGTGCTTGCGCACAAGTAGGCATGATTCCAAATCAAACACAACCAGAGAAATCAAATCTCTGGTTGTGTTTGATTAAGTCACAGTCAATTTTTGCTTTGGATACTTTTCGTAGCGTTTCTCATCCATTACACGCTTGATCCGATCAAAGCCTTCCCACACATCAGTGAACGATGTATACAGGGGTGCTAAGCCCAGGCGGATGTTATCGGGTTCGCGGAAATCGGGGATAACATTCATTTCTTCGATCAAGGCGCGGTTGATGCGGTAGCCGTCGGGGTGGCGGATGCTGATCTGCGATCCGCGTTGGGCAGAGTCAAGCGGGGAGCCGAGGGAAAAGCCAAATGGAGCAAGCAAGCTTTGAGTTAAGAAAGAGGCATAGTCTGTCATCAGGATGGATTTTTCGCGGAGCGAGCCCATGCCGGCTTGCAGAGTCGGTTCGAGTGCGGCTTCCATTGTTAACAGTGAAATCATCGGCTGTGTGCCGACGAGGAAACGCTGGGCGCCGGGGGCGGGTGTGTATTCGAGGTCGAAGTCGAAGGGATTCTTTTGTCCCCACCAGCCCCAGACAGGCGAGGAAAGTTTCTCTTGAATACTTTTGTTGACGTAAAAGAATGCAGGCGCGCCGGGACCGCCGTTGAGATATTTGTAGGTGCAGCCAATGGCGAAATCTGCATTGCAGTCGTCAAGATGGACAGGAACCGAGCCGACCGAATGACTCAAATCCCAAAGTACAAGCGAGCCTTTTGCGTGAGCAAGTTCGGTGATGCGCTGCATATCGTAGAGATAGCCGCTTTTGAAGACGACATGCGAGAGCGTGACAAGCGCAGTATTTCCATTGATGGCGTCTTCGAGCGCGGCGATATCTGGTGTGATGTCCTTGTCTCTTGCGCCGATAAGGACAATTTCGTGGCGGTTATCGAGGTTTTGTTTGATACCTTGCAGGACGTACAGGTCGGAAGGAAAGTTGAAGGTATCGGTAATGATACGGGTTTTGTTCGGCTGAAGCATTAGCGCGGCGGTGGCGAGTTTGAAAAGGTCGAGCGAAACCGTATCACCAACGAGGGTTTGTCCTTCCGCTGCGCCAATGATCTTGCCGATCTTGTCGCCGACGCGGGAGGGGGCTTCCCACCAGCCTTTATTCCAGCCGCGAATAAGGTCACGCCCCCATTCTTCCTCCACAATTTTTTTCGCACGCTCGATGGCGGCTTTGGGCAAACGTCCAAGTGAATTGCCATCGAGATAAACAAGGTTGGGATCATCGATGAGAAAGGCTTCTCTAAACGAAGCCAGTTTATCTTGAGCATCAAGTTGAAGTGCGTATGCAGAAGTGGGTTGATAATCTTTTTTCATTTTTTATTTTCCTACCATATTATCAAAATGAGTGGCACAGCGTTGGCTGTGCCACTCATTTTATTCACCAAATTCCTCTTTGCGAAGAGCGGGGAATAATAGAACTTCGCGGATGGAATGTTTATCTGTCAACAGCATCGCGAGACGGTCCACGCCCATGCCGAAGCCGCCATTGGGAGGCATGCCATAACGCATGGCGCGCAGATAATCCTCATCCATTGGATGCTTTTCATCGTCATCGGCGGCATAGTCACGTCCCATTTCGAGGAAACGCTGTTCCTGGTCCAGCGGATCGTTCAGCTCGGTAAAGGCATTGCACAGTTCAAAGCCTGCCGTGTAGCCTTCAAAACGTTCCACCATTAGTGGGTTGCCAGGCAAGGATTTTGCCAACGGAGAAATATCCCGCGGATAGTTGTAAAGGAAAGTCGGTTGGATGAGTGCTGGCTCAAGGAATTCACCAAGCAGGAAATCGATCAACTTGCCGCGTGTGGACTTCGGGTCAGGCGCCGCCTTGGGCTGCCTCTCCTTAATCGCTTTAAACAACGCCTCGGCAGTTTTATGCTCGGCAATGTCAATGCCGCTTGTTTCCAAAATGCCCACACGCAATTCGACGCGCTTCCACGGCGGCTTGAATTCCAATTCGTATTCGCCGTATTTGATTTTTGAAGAACCTGTCACCTGCTCAGCGGCATAGGCAACCATTTGCTCGGTCAATTCCATCACTTGTAAATAATCTGCGTATGCCCAATAAAACTCAAGTTGGGTGAATTCAGGGTTGTGCTTGAAGGAGACGCCTTCATTCCGAAAATCACGCCCGATCTCATAGACGCGTTCCAAATTGCCCACAAGCAAACGTTTGAGGTACAACTCGAACGAGATTCGCAGGTACATATTCTGTTCCAGTTCGTTGTGATGTGTCTCAAACGGACGCGCCGCCGCGCCGCCATACAACGGCTGCAGGATGGGAGTTTCGACTTCAAGAAATTCGTGATCGTCGAGGAAAGTCCGCAAGGCTTTGATCAGCATGGCGCGCTTGCGGAAAGTCTCGCGCACATCGGGATTAACAGCCAGGTCAGCATAGCGTTGCCGCGCGCGTATTTCAGGCGACTCAAGCGCGGCATAACGAATAACGGTGCCATCTTCCTGGGTCACATCCTTGTCAGCGGGCAAAGGGGTTATGGATTTGGCAAGCAGTTTGAAGTCGTGGACGTGAAGCGTGGCCTCCCCTGTCTTCGTGCGGAACATCACACCCGAGGCTTGGATGAAATCACCGAGGTCGAACATCCGATTGAAAAAATCCACGCGGTCTTTGCCAAGCTCATTGATGCGAAAGAACAACTGGATCTTGCCGCCGCCATCTTCAATGTGAGCAAAGGAAACCTTGCCCATTGCGCGGCTGGCGCGGATGCGTCCCGCGAGCGTAACTTTCACTTCACGCGATTCATCTGATTCGAATTCCGCGGCGGCTTGGGCGCTTGTGTGTGTGCGTTCGGCACGCGTGGGATACGGGTTAATGCCCTCGGCGCGGAGTTCTTCGATCTTCTGCAAACGGATTTTTTCAAGAGTTGTGTATTCTGCCATGATCGTATGTGGTCTTTTCCCTTTCTTCTTTTGTCACAATCAGAGGAAACATGAAAGAAGTAAGGATAAAAAAAGCCCCGCAACCTAAATACAGGCACGCAGGGCAAATCGTCGCGCTACCTGTTTCTTAGCCGAGTTTGATGATCTTCACATTGTAGGTGCCGCCGGGGGTTTCCACTTTCACGGTTTCACCCATCTTGTGACCCAAAATGGATTTACCGATTGGCGACTCGTTTGATATTTTACCTTCACGCGGGTTGGCTTCCGCCGCGCCCACGATGGTGAAGGTTTCAGCCTCAAAGTTACCTTCTTTAATGGTCACCTTGGAACCGACCTGAATGATGTCGCTCTTCTTGCCTTTGCCGTTCTCTTCAATGATCTTCGCGGTGGCCAGCAGTAGCTCCAACTCTTGAATGCGACCTTCCACGAAAGCCTGCTCGTTTTTTGCGGCTTCATATTCGGCGTTCTCGATCAACTCACCTCCCTCCATGGCTTCGTGCAAACGCGCGGCAACTGCCATACGTTTGGTGGTACGGAGGTATTCCAGTTCCTCTTGAAGTTTCTGAAAGCCCTCTTTTGTAAGGAAATTGGTGGTCATGATGCTGTCCTGCTAATGAATTTTGCACCCCTGAATCAGAGATGCAATTGATTAAAAATTTCCGGGGGGTTTATCCGGAAAGTTGGGCTTACTATATCATGATTCAAAATGAGATTCAAGACCCAAAAGCCTTTCAAGGTTTGTCTAGTCAAATGACCAAAGGCGGATTCCGCCATTTTCAAACCAATATTGATGGATTTGCTCGCGCATCGCATCCTGGCTTCCAAACAATTGGCCCACCTGGGAAGCATACGCTGAAATCGCCTCCTGCCATGACCTTAGGCCTGCTTCGCCCACCTCATAGGCCTTTGCCTTCATCCCAGCCGTGTTCGAAGCGAATTCCTCAGGCGTTTTAAATAGATATGGCACATCAAGGTAATAAAGCACGGTGCGCTGGAGCAGATCCACTGCGCGGCGGACGAGGACATGGTCTACGTGTGCACCCAGCCCAAGTGGGCAGACCAGTTGATCGTCCGGGCGGAGGCGGGCGGAAATAGTTTTAGCGATTCGAGCCGGAAAATCCTGTTCGTCCTGATGTGGGGGTAGAAAGATGTATCCATACAGCCAGTCGCCATTATTAGCACGGCGATAAATGCAATCAAGATCATCAAAATGGACAGGTGATGCTCCGACGATTTGGCAGGCTTTTCGGTCTTCCTCACGACGCGCGCGAATGAGGTCATTTACAGAGGGGACTCCCCACTCGTGGTGGAGCAGTTGAGCATATGGAGAAAGTTCTTCGCCTGGCGGGAAGCCGCAAAGGATCGTCCAGATTTCAACTTGCTGGCCTGCGCACGTTTGTTCGTAAATCAAGCCGCCTGCAGAAAGTACGGCATCATCGAGGTGAGGGGAAATGTATATCCAGCGCATCGGATATTTTTACCACAAAACCATAATGAATTTTAATTCAGGGTCATGTAAACTTGCCTCACCTTTTATGTTAAACTTCGTTTATGCTAAGAAACCACACCCTGTTTTTTACTGCGCCAAAAAAAATTGAGGTCCGCGAAACCAGCCTTCCTTCGCCAAAAGATGATGAGGTATTGGTAAGTACCATCTGCTCCGCCATCAGCGCAGGGACGGAGATGTTGGTCTATCGCGGGCAATTCCCGCAGTTGAAAGATGCGCATGATGGCGTCAGCAGTGAGCTGCAATTTCCGCTGGCATATGGGTATGCGTGTGTGGGAAAAATCACGACGATTGGTAAATCAGTAAATAGTAATTGGTTGAATAGGTTCGTTTTTGCGTTTCAACCGCACAGTTCACATTTTGTCACAAAACCCGAATTCCTGATTTCGATTCCCGATTCCCTAACACCTGAAATCGCCTGCTTCCTCCCCAATATGGAAACCGCCGTGAATTTGGTGCAAGACGGCGCGCCAATAATAGGCGAGCGCGTTCTTGTACTTGGACAAGGCGTCGTGGGTTTGTTGACCGCTTCTTTACTAAATGAATTCCCGCTAGAGAGTTTGGTGGTCGTAGATCGTTTTGAGTTGAAGAGAAATGCGTTACAGGTTGAAGGTCAAAGGTCAAAGGTCAAAAGTCTCACACCAGACGACCTTCGACCCTTCGATAAAACTCAGGGCAGGCTTTCGACTTTAGACTTTTTTGACCTGACCTTTGAACTGAGCGGCTCGCCCTCCGCCTTGAACGATGCCATCGAGTTAACCACCTTCAGCGGGCGAATTGTCATCGGTTCGTGGTATGGACAGAAACGCGCAGAAATTGACCTCGGCGGCGCGTTCCACCGCTCACGAATCAAACTTATTTCTTCACAAGTCAGCACAATTGCGCCTGAACTTTCAGGCAGGTGGGACAAATCCCGCCGATTCGATGTCGCATGGAAGGCGTTGGAAAGAATCAAACCAGAGAAATGGATCACGCATCGTTTTCCGTTGGATAAAGCAGAAGAAGCATATCGTTTTCTGGATGAAAATCCACAAGAGACGATACAAGTCATTTTCGAATACACTACCTGACACTGGAGAATAAGCATGTATACCCTTGGAGTTCGTCGCGAATTTATTGCACGTCATTTCTTAATCGGCGGGGACTGGGGACCCGAAAACTTCCCCAACTCACATCACTACATCCTTGAATTGCAACTTGAAGGCAGTGACATCGACCAGCACGGATACCTCGTGGACATTGTGGATGTGGAAAAGCACCTCGATGATGTGGTCGGCTATTACAAGGAACAGATGCTCAATGAAAAGCCCGAATTCGCAGGTTTGAACCCATCCATCGAGCATTTCGCGCGGATCCTTGCCACGACCTTGAATGGAAAAATAAATGCCCAAAACATTTCCGCGCTCAAAGTTGTGCTTTGGGAGCATGAGAACGCCTGGGCGGCGTATTCGGTTGACAGGCTGAAAGGTTAACAGGTTAGAAAGTTTCAACCTGTCAACTTTCAAACCTTCAAACTTTCAAACAATGAGAGTAGGTTTTGTAATCTACGGCTCGCTCGACACACTCAGCGGCGGATACATATACGACCGCAAACTGGTTGAGTATTTTCGCGCACAGGGAGATACAGTTGAAATTATCTCGCTTCCGTGGCGAAACTACGCAACGCACCTGATGGATAATTTCTGGTTCAGGCTATGGAGTCCAACGGCTCGCCGTTGGCATGGACAGCAAGCTGTCCGACTCCAAAAGTTTGATATCCTGATTCAAGATGAACTCAATCATCCATCGCTCATCACCGCGAACCACAGACCACATCCCTGCCCCATCATCAGCCTTGTTCACCATCTGCGCTGCTCTGAATTACGCCCGAAGTGGCAAAATGCTATTTACCGCATTTTCGAAAAAAAATATCTGCAAAGCGTGGATGGATTCATATTTAATTCGCGAACAACCCAGAGAGTAGTGAATAGTTTAATAGGGAATAGTCTTCCAGCGGTGGTGGTGTATCCACCTACGGATAGATTCGGCGAAGCAATTTCGGAAAATGAAATCATCGAACGATGCGAATCCAAAGAACTGAAGATATTATTTTTGGGCAACATCATCGAACGCAAGGGGCTGCATACGCTTCTCGAAGCCATCCGAACTTTGACCTTTGA
>DATEDD010000010.1:0-3357 GCA_035286565.1 Anaerolineales bacterium | reverse complement strand
CGATACGCCCGAATCTCTCTATTCAGATTTGCATGTCGGGGATTATGTTGTCCATATTGATCATGGCATTGGACGCTTCGCGGGACTCATCCAGCGACAGTTGGACGGCCACGAAAGAGAGTACCTCGCTGTTGAATATGATCGCAGCGACAATCTCTACGTTCCCGTCCATCAAGCGGACAGGCTTACGCGCTATGTCGGTGCAGATGGCGGCAAGCCGTCCCTTGATCATCTTGGCGGACAGGCGTGGGCTGAGACGAAGTCTCGTGTCAAAGAGGCAGTACAGCAGGTGGCAGGAGACCTGCTCGACCTGTATGCGCGTCGTCAGGTGGTGCGAGGTTTTGCATTTGCTTCGGATACCCAATGGCAAAAGGAATTGGAAGATAGTTTCCCCTATGTTGAAACTGAGGATCAAAAACGTGCCATTGGAGATATCAAGCGTGACATGGAACGCGCCCGCCCCATGGATCGATTGTTATGCGGCGATGTGGGCTATGGAAAAACAGAAGTCGCACTACGCGCCGCCTTCAAAGCAGTGATGAGTGGAAAGCAGGCAGCTGTACTTGTGCCGACGACGGTATTGGCGCAACAACATTTTGACACCTTTTCACAACGGCTGGCTGCATATCCGATAAAAGTGGAAATGCTTTCACGATTCCGCACGCCGCGTGAGCAAACCGAAATCCTGCATAAACTTGCCATCGGTGAAGTAGACATCATCATCGGCACACATCGATTGATTTCATCCGATGTGCATTTCAAGGATTTGGGATTGGCAGTGATTGACGAGGAACAGCGTTTCGGTGTTACGCATAAGGAGCATCTCAAAAAACTCCGCACCGAAGTGGATGTGCTGACGCTGACCGCCACCCCAATTCCACGCACGCTTTACATGGCTTTAACGGGCGTACGCGATATTTCCAATTTGAATACGCCGCCCGAAGAGCGTTTGCCGATCATCACTCATGTTGGGCCGTATTCTCCACGGCTAGTGCGCCAGGCGATCCTGCGTGAACTCGAACGCGGCGGGCAGATCTTCTTCGTTCACAACCGGGTGCAAACCATTGAGGCCATGAAAGCGCATCTCAACAAACTTGTCCCCGAAGCACAGGTGGATATTGGCCATGGGCAGATGCCAGAGGGGCAGTTGGCAAATGTGATGCACCGATTTAATGCAGGCGAGATTGATATTTTGCTCTCGACCACCATCATTGAATCTGGTTTGGATATCCCGAATGCGAACACACTGGTCGTTGACCGCGCGGATACTTTTGGTCTCGCTCAGCTTTATCAACTGCGCGGACGTGTGGGGCGCGGTGCGATGCGTGCGTATGCCTACTTCTTCCGCCATAATAAAATGTCGCCAACGCAGGAAGGTCAACAGCGGCTTGAGGTGATCGCAGAGAATAGCCAGCTTGGCGCGGGTTATTCGATTGCCATGCGTGATCTTGAAATTCGCGGCGCTGGTGAAATGCTTGGCACACGCCAACACGGATACATTCAATCGGTCGGGTTTCATCTTTATACAAGAATGCTCTCGGATGCAGTGAGTAGGCTTCGCCGAAGAGACGGTCAAAAGTCAAAAGTCGAAGGTCTGAATGAACCGACTTTTGACCTTCGACCTTCGACCTTTAACTTGCCTTTGAGCTTGCCCGTCAATGTGGATTTACCTCTCCCAGTTGGTATTCCCGCAGAATATATTTCCGACCAGGATTTGCGCCTGCGTCTATACCGCCGCATTGCAGATTTGCGTGATGAAACCGAGCTGGATGCGCTTGGCTCAGAGTTCCGTGATCGCTTTGGCCTTATGCCGGAGATGACTCAAAATCTGCTTTATCAGATGCGCGTCAAATTGCGCGCGGAAAAAGCAGGACTGGTTGCAGTCAACATGGAAGCGGGGCAGCTCCTGCTCAAATACGCCGCGCCAGCCGAAGGGTCCGAAGTGAGGCGTTTGCCTGATCTCGGCAATGGTGTCCGCGGCGGTCGTTCCGCTTATTGGGTCATGGTAGCAAAAGATGAAGTCTGGACTGTGAAGCTTTTGGATGTATTATCGCAAATTGCGGGGGGTAAACAGGTAAATACGTAAACAAGTAAACAGGTTCGCCATGTTTCCGTGTCATCTTGTCTACATGTATACGTATCCACTGTCTCCATTCACTGATAATTTCCACACTTCAAATCGTCTTTCAAGTTAATGATCGTTTCATCGCGCTCTCGTGATGCGGGCGCATTGGCCGCAAGCCGATCCAATGCATTGCACAGGCTGGGTTCCAATCCTGCTGTGATTCGTTTTGCAAATTTGGTCAGCGCCAGCACTTGCTCCCAATCTTCTGTATGACCAAAGCCTTCGATGAAGGGGATGTACTCAAAGCCATTATCCGCCCGCTCGCCAGCAGATTGGGCTGCATCCCATAGCTTGACCACTTGATCCCATTGCTCGTACTGGCGCGCCAGGTCTGCTTTTTGGAAGTAATAGCACCATGATTCAGTATATTGTTTTCCATAAATATCTTGAGGTAATGTTGGCTCTTTGCCATCTCCCTGCTTGATAAGTCCTATTTTCGAGCCTGCGCTTAGCTGACGCATGTCATCACTGACGAGACGCAGGTTAGTATCCTGTGGCTGTAAAATCCATAAACAGCGATTCAATTCAGGGTTGAATGAAAGCAGGAGCATTTGTTTGCTGTTGCCGGCAAAGTCCATACTTAATTTACTGGATTCCAACGGAGCGCCTTGTAAAAGCTCGTTCACGTTTGGATTGGTGTAATAGAACGGGAAATACCAATAGGGAGGGGTATTTACAATATTTTTTACCTGATAGGCAGTGTTGATGGAAAACGAGACGGCATACTCTCCCATGATTCCCAACACCTCCTCATCAGTTAGGATGGCTGTGCCCGCATCTATCTCAGGCGCGCGCCATAGAAGTTGTTGCGCCAGTCGGACTTGCTTTTCCCATGAATAGCTGAATTCCCTTGTGTTGTCCAAATGAAAATTTACCGCCAATGCCAGCACAAATGAAAAAACGAGGATTTTTTTGTTTTTTTCATTTACAAAATAATCCAGCGCTAAGAAGCTCAGTACGGCCGCGCCGAACATGGCGGGAATTCCAAAGCGCGAGGCAGATAATAGATTCTTGCTCTCGACGATTGATCTACCAATTAACCATACGGGCAAACCGCCAGTTAGCAATCCGACCAATGCCAGGGTTAAACTTCCCGCTTTCCAATCGTCGTTTATTTCTGCGCGGTTGGGAAGTAATCGCCGCAAGTAGAAATTAGCAAACCCAAAGCTGATCAGACAGATGCCAAGCTTTAATTGAACGAATGGGGAATTGAAATCCAAATTACTTACATC
>DATEDD010000009.1:0-9772 GCA_035286565.1 Anaerolineales bacterium | reverse complement strand
CGAATGATTTTCGGGGGAGCGGGCTTCTTCAAGGAGTGAACGCGCAGAACTTTCGTGCCAGCCTTGTAAGCCTTTACCTCACGAATGCCATCGAGAATTTCCTGACCAAGATCACGCCTAGACATTTTCAATTTCCTTTGCAATTTGACGCAGAACATGAGCGGGGATATTTTCTACTTCATTTTTGCTGTAAATGGTCAAAAGCCAGATTTCGTCATCCTGTTTCTTGAAGTAGTAAATCACTCGCACGCCGCCGCTTTTCCCTTTACTTGACACCGCTGAGCCACGAACAACCTTGCCTGATTCTGGATACTGGAGCAAAAAACTTTGCAACCCCAAATACTCGTCTTCAGACAGATAATCGTAAACATACTTTGTAAAAGCAGTGGCTTCTATGAATTCCATTAACTGATTATACGGCAAAGCCGTACCCTTTGCAAGTGCATGCCATCATTTCCCCTATCCCACGCTTGCATCGTAACAGACAAACTCCAGCAGATTCCCCTCTGGGTCGGGAAAGTACAGTGGCGCCGTGGCGCCAAACATGCAGCCACTCGTGTACAGTCGCATCTACCTTCAACCCCAAGCCCTCGAGACGCATTTTCTCCGATTCGAAATCTTCAAGCGCTACATTGAGCGCAATGTGGTGAAGAGTCGTCTCTTGCGGATTCAGCTCTACAGCCTTGTTATCAAGAAACATTATGTTGGATGCTTGAAAGAGGGCGAGATTCTGTGTATGACCGCCATAGCCCTCTGCGACTTTGAAGAAAACAAAACTCTCATCCCGCCTCAGCACTTCGAGTCCCACCACCTCTTCGTAAAACTTGTGCATCGCGTCCAGGTCCCTGACGCGGATGGACACTTTACCTAGTCCCTTGGACCCGGCGGTCTGACTTGTCCATGACTTCTCTATTTTGGGGTGCTTCTCATCCAAACGGCAAGACTCTAACTCGTGCCTTCCCCTCATCCACAGTCAACAACGCGCCCTTCTCCAAAACGGACTGATGTTCCTGCAAAACCTTTACCAATCTGCTACCTAATACTTCAGGGAATACATCCTGCGTGCGGACCTGAATCACGCTTGGGCTTTCCGCCTGTGTCAATGCCAGTAAAACGCCAAAATCCAAATCGTGAGTGAAAACGATATAACCATTATCACGCGCCCATGACATGATGACATCATCTGTGGCGCGCATATCTCCCACTGTTGACCAGTGAACGGATTCCCAGCCTGCATGCTCCAACACTTTCACCCAATCAGGCGAAAGATTTATGTCAATGACAATTTTCATACGCCAATTAGGGGCAGCTCAATTTCTTCCACGCGCCACGCGGCATACGTCAAGGCTTCGCGGATATCATCTGCTTCAAGATATGGATACGCCTTGAGAATTTCCTCGTTGTTGTGTCCCGCGGCGATGAGACCGATAATCATTCCGACCGTCACGCGCAGACCGCGAATAGTGGGTTTGCCGCCCATTACATTGGGATCAAAGGTAATGCGTTTCAAGTTTCTCATATTCGTACTCCTGCCTGTATTTTACTCCACTACCCTCACAGCTACATATTCTGGCGGGAGAGGGGGAAGTCGTTCCGACCAAAACCCGTCATGAACTGGGTGAGGGAGTTTTTAATGAACTTTGGCTTCGATCACGTTGATATTGGAATGAGCGCATTTGTAGCCTCCCCATAGCTCCAACCGTCAATATCTGGAGGGATCACTCCCAGAGCGCTGAGCATGCTCTTGATCTGCTCACGGTGTTCGGTCGCATGGTTAATGATCTGAACCATGAGCACCCAGGATTCCACGAAATACCCGTCCCTCGTTTGGAGTTGTGGCTTCAGGGGTTTTTGCACACCTCTCGCCAGTGCCAACAACCCTTCTCCGCTTTTACTCACGAACTCCTGCAACTCGTCAAATGCAGGGGTGACACGAACCCTCTCCTCAACTGGCAGGGTCAGCAGTGACAGGTATCCCGCTTGCGCCCCCGCGAGATGCGACAAGGTGCTACGGATGCTTCCTTGCGTAGCGGACTGAGGTTCAGCGTCAAGTTGCTCGTCACTAAGGGCGGAGCAAGCCTGAATGATACGGAGGTTCGCCCAGTTGTTGTGCTCAAATAACTTCTCAAGAAAATTCTCGGTCATCAAGAGACTCCTTTCTTGGCGCAGCCTGATAAAGTTTGTCTATAGGTAAGGGCGACCCGCCAGGAGAAAGTAAATTACCTGCATCATCCCTGACGGGTTGCCCCTGCTATTTTTTCTTACTTGATTTTATTTCAGCTTTTTCCAGATTGTCTGCGACTCTAAATTTAACGATTTTGGTTATCAATTTCAGCGGTAGTGGTTTGTCAATTGGGAATTTTAAAGTGCCTCTTCCAGCTACATATTGCGATACTTCTTTATTGAATGCCTCGGTGCCTGAGGGAATCGGGTATATTGCGATATGCTTTTTCCACCCAGCGAAATGAACTAAATTCCTGCCGTTCAGCTCGAATGCGGCAATTTGATAACTGATTTTTTCCCGTGCGTCAGGAGCGGCGGTTTTTATGGTCGCCCGTAATTCTGCCAGTATTTTTTGTATTTCTTTGGGGAAAGTCCCAATGTATTCATCAATTGAATTAAAGCGAACTTTATTGGTTTTCATGAGTTCTCCTGTTTAGTATCTTATCAGTGAAATTCTTGTACAAAAAGCAGAAAAATTTCACCACAGAGACCAGCGGAGATCACGGAGATTTTTAAAAGGTTTTCTACCCTTTCGGGTACATGTCAGTGGACTCTGTGCGCTCCCTGATTAAAACTTTTTGGTTTCGGCTTGTCCGAGTTAGTTTGTACGAGAGGGATTTGTAAATAAAATGTACTGCCCTTGCCTGCCACGCTATCCGCCCATACGCGCCCGCCATGATTGGCCGCAATGGAATGGACGATGGCAAGCCCGAGGCCAGAGCCGGACTGGGCGCGGGCTTGGCGTTGTTTACCGCGATAGAATTTCTCAAACAGGTGTGGCAGGTCTTCCGCAGCGATACCAAACCCGGTATCTTCGATGGCAAAGGTCAAATAACCGGGTTTTGAAAGTGTGCGGATCACGACACGCCCGCCATCAAATGTGTACTTAATTGCATTCTCCAGAAGGTTATAAACCGCCTGATGCAAGAGCGACTGGTCGGCTTCCACTACGTCTGGCATATCCCTTGGAAGTTCAACGCTCAGGGTGATATTTTTTTGGGAAGCCCGTGAGTGCAAGGCGTTGGTGACCCGTTCGATAATATCCAGCACACTTACGGGTTCAACCTGGAGTCCCGCGCCAATTTCAATGCGGCCCAGATCAAGCAGGTTATTCACGAGGTGAGTTATATTCTCCACGCTTGAAATGATCTTCCTGACATAGCCCTGTTGTTGTTCATTCAACTCACCGGCCGATTCAAACATGTCGGCATACCCTCGTATCAGGGTGAGGGGGGAACGCAGATCATGGCTCACAGTAGCGACAAATTCCGATTTCATCGAATCCAATTCCTTGAAACGCGTCACATCTCGCATGATACAGACTCGCCCGATCTGGCGTCCGTCCACCATGACGGAGGAGGCGGTTGCAAGATAGGTGCGTTTATCCGCCAGTACGATCTCAGCCGACTGGTTTTCAGCGGTTGTGCTTTGCAGTAAATTCAGCAAAGGTTTCAATTTGACAAACTTTTCAGTTTCCATGCCGCTGGATGCATTCTTCACGCTTTTCCCGAGCGCAGAAGATGCCGCCCGGTTGGCAAGCAGTAATCGGTTGCGGTGATCCGTGACAAGCACTGGATCAGTTGTGGAGTTTAGGACCGCTTCCAGCTGCCTGCGGGAGGCTTCCACCTTCAAAAAGAGATGGGCATTCGCTATGGCAAGAGCCGCCTGTCCAGCCAGTGTGCTGACAAACCGGATATCAGCGTCTGAGAACATGCGCGCTTGTTCATAGCCCGCCCATACGACACCATAATAGCGGTTCTCATGCCGCAAAGCCACGGCCAATAAAGCCCGCGGCTGCGGCAGGGACGGGTCGAGGGTCAGCTCACGCGAGTGGCTCAGATTTGGCAGAACGATTTTTTCCTGGCTTTGCGCCATTGCAAGGATCTGGTCATCAAGATGAGCGTATCCATCCTGCGTTGAGTCCAATGAAAAACGGGAGGGAAGTTGGACAAATGTATCGGGCAGGATGCTGAGCGAAAGAGCCACACGGACTGACTTGGCGCCCGTCGAAAGGATCGCCTCCAGAACCGGCTTGACAGCGTCCTGCATACCCAAACTGGATGCCACCTCCTGGCTGACCCGCAAGAGACTGTTGATTTCCTCCAGCCGCGCCTGTAAACTGGCGCGCATTTGCTCGAACGCGCTGCGCAATTGACCGACTTCATCCACGCCGTCCACTTGAAGCGGATGATCAAGATTTCCTTGCGCAATCCGGTTGGCTTCGGCGGCCAGGTTTTGCAGGGAACCAGTCAGCCCGCGCAGACCCAGTCTTAGGAAGAGCATTGCCAGCACTGCCAGGAAGATGATCATCAACGAGAGCGGCATGGCGATGTTCAGTGCCAATTGCTGTATCTGTTGAGCAGGGACAGTTAACACAATCGCCCACGGGCGTCCAGGCACAGGCTGGTAATACACCATCTGGCGCGTTCCATCCGGGGCAGTGTCATCATAAAAGAACGGCGCATTGCCGCGCTGGCCGCTATACGTCGTCAGAGATTGGTTTTGATCCGAATGATATAGGATGTCGCCGTTCTCGTTCAACAGAATGCCTGCGCCACCCAGGCCGCGCATATTGTTGAGGCTCTCGATCAAAGGCAAAGTCAGCGGATTGATCTCGAGCGTCGTGCGTCCAATCAGGATGCGTTGCGCCTGTCCCACAGAATCAACAATGGCAACCAGAAAGGAGACACGCGCAACATCGCCAACTGCAGAAGGTGGAATTGAATAGATCTGCGTCAAGACCCCGTTGGATGCCAGCAAAATCCCGGACTCTTCATCAAGATAAAGTTTAAAGCCCGCGCTGGCAGACTCAGGATAGCCCGCCAGCACAATTTTACGATTGACATCCAGTACAATAAATTGATCAAAATAAGGAACGGCTTGCATCCGCAGCCGAATCATGTCCGTCAATTCCTCTCCGCTGGCTTCAAGCAAACGCGGATCGGAGGCCAACTGCACAGCCAGGTTTTGACCTGTTTCGAGGAAGAAGGGCACATTTTGCGCGGCAGATTCACTCGCGCTCGAAAGTCGGTCTTGCAACATGTCGCGCGCCGCACGCCCGGCCACCATCCAGTCTCCGATCAGCAGGGTCAGAAGCAACAGCGAAATGAAAGTTCCAACTACAATGATATAACGAGATTCAAGGCTGCTCTCGCCCGGCGAAGGGCGCAAAGGTCCTTTGCCGCCCCACATGGCCGGGAAAGCCATCGAAACGATCTGTACCACAACACCTGCCATCAACATCTCGCCCGCGAAAGCAAGCGTCACAATACCGGAGTTGCTGAGCGCAAAATCGAGACGCGCAGTGGCAGGCACAACAACATCCACCCCCCATTGTGTGAATAACGCGCTCAAAATGAAGAATAAGAGATGAAAAGGAATCAGTAATAACGCGCTCAGCAACGGCTGGCGCAGCAACCGATACACAGGCGTGCGGTATCGCTGGTATGCGTGCGTGGAAAACCATGCCCCCAGAAAAGCCAGCTCAAGGATCGAAAAAAGAGAGTAGCTATCCCATGCGCCGCGCAGGAACCCGGCGAATGCGCCCAGCACTGCTGCGCCAAACGGCCCAAGCAAGCCGCCGCCCAACAACCAGGGAATGGCAGAAAAAATCATCAGCGCAGAACCAGGCGCATCCGCGGGCAGACCGGGCAAGGGTCGGGCTGAGGCGCTGCTTGGTCTTATTCCAATAAATAACGATGTGATGGGAATCAGGATGAACAATACAATGAAGAATCCCCACTCTCGCCCCTTCCACACAGGCTGGTATATGCGCCAGCGAAACAGCGCGTACGCCAATGCTCCCAGCAAAGACGCCCACACAAACCAACCTGCAAGCGTGGGCGATGCGGGAAAGGCAATGCCTGCAAGGAGCGTGAAAAGGAATTCCATTTTCGTGGATTATAGCCCCAAACGCATCCAAGAATTTACAAGATTGTATGAATTCAAATATCCTTCAGCGGGCAGGTCAGGAATATTCCCCGCGATATTTTTCCGGGAGCAGATTTGCCAACGCTGCCATGATCTGACGCGTACCTTGTGCGACCGCCTCTTGCCGATCCTTCGTCCCGCTTCGCGTCAGGACGCCACTGCCAGCCTGCTCATCCAACCTGAACATTTTCCCCACCTTGACATGTACCCGCGCGCGACGCATTCTCTTCATATTTCCATAGACATTTTCGTTTTCCGTGCCACTGATGGCAATCGGCAAAATCGGCGCGCCTGATTTATACGCAAGGAATGCCGCTCCGCCATTCCCTTCTTCCAGCGCACCCGTAACGGAGTATCTGCCTTCGGGCGCGATCATAAGCACACACCCCTCAGCTAAACCATCCAACGCGGCGCGCAAAGCGCTGATATCGGCGCGCCCGCGATGCAGCCAGATCACGCCGTACCAGTCTATTAATTTTCCAAGAATGGGGAGATCGTACAACTCAATCTTGCCAAGCGCATCCGGAGGAAAGGGTAAAGCCGAGATGATGGCAGGCACATCGGCATCCCCGATGTGGTTAATCACGACAAGCAACGGCCCTTTGGATGGAAAATTTTCAACGCCTTCTGCGGTCACGTTCAAACAAATTTTTGTGATCAGTTTTAAGAATCCATGCGAGAAGGCGCGAAAAGCGCGGCGCGCAAAGGTCATTTGTGGAAGGCGCACCAATTCAGGCCGCCAGCTTTCGCTGACCGGTTTAGGCGGGAGAGATGGCTTGTCCTGCATAGACGCCGTGATATTCCTCGGGTAAAAGTCCCGCAATATGCCGCATGACTAAATCTGCATTGTGTTGACGCGCTTCCCTTCTCTGCGCGCCTTTTTCAATCATGTCTGGAAAGTGAATGGGTTTGCCGATCCGCATTTCAAGGTTGGGTTTTTCCCCGCGTTTGGCACGCTGCCAAAAATCATCGGTTGTGCCAACCAACCCGACAGGAACGACGGGTACTTGCGCATGTTCAACAATATAGCCAATACCGGGCATGGCGCGCCGCATGGCTGGTTCATGTGAACGTCCGCCTTCGGGCGCGATCAGCAATGGACGTCCCGCTTTCAGAATCGCCAAAACCTTTTCAAGCAGGATGCGGTCATAATCACCGCGATGGACAGGGATAACACCGTACATCGAAAGCAAGGGGCCCTGTCCTTTTTTCTCGAGGACATCCGCCGCGCCGATCACCTCGGGTTGCTCGGGCCAAAAGGTAACCACCAAAGGCGGGTCGAAAATTGAAATGTGATTCATCGCGATCACATACGGTTTCCCAAATGGAATATTTTCCCTGCCGGATACTTTCACACGTCCCAGAATATGGAATAAGGTGCGAATGCCAAACCGCAAATAGATGCGGTTCAGTTTTATATGGAAAGGAATGCTATAAGGTTTCATATGAATGACTGTTATGGGTCTGTATATTAAATAACTTCCCTATGACGGGGATTGCTTATTCTAAAGAGTACGATGTCGTCGGGGAGAGCGCCCTTCTACTAAGAAACAAACGTCATTGCGAGGGCGCTCTTGTTCTTGCCCGAAGCAATCCCCTTCAACGACACGGAGATTGCTTCGCCGCCAAAGTACAAGAGCGGCGGCTCGCAATGACGAGGCGCTTTTGTTTACTTGCATAATTCCAGGACACGGGTAAGAACCTGGTCTGCATCCAGTTTGTCAGAGTCGAGGATGACCGCATCATCAGCGGGGCGCAGAGGGGCAACGGCGCGAGTGGAGTCAATGTGGTCGCGCTCGATCACTTTTTTCAGGATTTCGTCGTAGTCGGCTTTGTCACCGCGCGTAATGATCTCTTCATATCGACGCCTGGCCCGTTCCTCGGCGCTCGCGACCAAATAAACCTTCAGGTCTGCTTCCGGTAAAACGACAGTTCCTATATCCCTGCCGACCATCACCACGTGGCCGCGCAACCCAATGCGGCGCTGTTTTTCGGACAAGGCCCGACGCACGCCCGCATACGCAGAAACGATCGAAACATTCGCATCCACTTCACTGTCTCGCATGGCCCAGGTCACATCTTTTTCGTCGATCACGACGTCATAGCCGCGGCCATCATTTTTTGAAGGCGGACGAATATCTATTTGCGCTTTTTGCGCCAATCCAGTGATCTCGGCTTCCGCGCGCAGGTTCATATCATGCTGTAATGCGATCCATGTGATGGCGCGATACATGACCCCGGTATCAAAAAAAAGGTAGCCAAGTGAGTCAGCCAGCTTTTTTCCAAGCGTGGATTTGCCCGATGCGGCTGGACCGTCGAGGGCAATGATGGAGGGAGGGGATGCTTTCGTCATGTTTTATTTATCGAGGAAGAGGTCGTCACGCGCCCAAAGGATAATGGTTTCACCACTCTGTGGCATTTCCCGCAAAGTGATCCAGCGGATCCAATCCCTGGGTAGTGTGGCGCTCCATAGTGGAGTTTGCCGCCAGGTGAAATCCTGTCCGCGGTAGGCGGCGACGAGCACTGGGTCTATTTGTTGGGGCGTGATCACGAAGTACGGGGAACTGGAAATATCGAGAGATGCAACGACGCTTACGGAATGTTCCCGCAAGGCCCACTCAAGCGCAGAAGAATTTATTCCTGTAATCACAACAGGCGCGGAGAAATCATTCCCGAGGCCGAATTCTGAAATTTCACGGACTGTGGCTTGCAGCAAGTCTGCCTGCATGGGCATGGATGATGGCCACCAAAGCTCTGGATGAGTCAATCCGCGCAAGCCTGCCGAGCCAAGCGTCCCGCCAAGACCAAGCACTCCCAGCACAAGCGCGAATCCCCATAGGCTGCCGAGCCGGGCCGTGCGAATCGACCAGCCCGCAGCGACTAGCAGGATACTTAATACAAGCAGGATCAACGCGCCAATCAACAACGCAAAGCGCATTGTATATTCACGCGAATCCGCTGAGAGCCAAACCAGTCCTGAAAAATCCAACCATGCAAAGGTCCAGATAAATGCAGTCAGAAGTACAACGCCGATCACCTCGCGGCGTTCTTCGGGGAAGATGGTGACGTTGTGCCCCAATTCCATTGCGGCCAGCACGCAAAGAGGAATGAGAGCCCACGCGAGATCACCGATCTGGCGCGAGGGGAGAAATATTGCAAGCAGAAATGAGACGAGCAGCCAAATGCTTAATGGAATAATTCTGAAATTTCCATTAGCCCAGCCGCGAATGATGGCGATCAATGCCAACAAAAAGGCAAGCGGTTGATAAACAAGAAGAGAAAGGAACAACCTGCCTGCGGAGACATCCGAGGCAGTAAGCCATGTCTTGATAAAGGCAGGGATGGAGGCGAGTGCGGCGCTCAATCCACTGGGGACGATAAAGAAGAGTGTGCCGGCTGTGATGAAGGTGAGGAGGAAGGGGATGAGGAAAGTTTGGTAATTGGGGATTGGGGGTTGGGGATTGGTAATTGGGGATTGGGGATTGGGGATTAAAGATTCTAGTGTTGTAGTTGAAGATTCTGGTATGGGTTTGAGGGAACGGCGAAAATAAAAGCCCTGCAGGATGGCCCAAGTGAGTCCGAGTCCGAGGAAGCCGTACCAGATGGAAGGGCCGCTGAG
>DATEDD010000008.1:0-5159 GCA_035286565.1 Anaerolineales bacterium | reverse complement strand
CAAGGGCGATGCTTTGATCGAAGACACGTCCCTGCGGAGTAAGCAAAATGATTGGGATGTTTGAATCAGGCCCGGGCGAGGAAGGAGGCGGTTCGCCCTGAGCGGAAGCCGAGCGTTCTTCGAGGTTGTAGTCGAAGGGCGTATGTATTCCCAGTACAGATTCTATCGCTTCAAACACGGGTTCTGGTTTCATCACCATCCCGCCGCCGCCGCCGTAGGGAGTGTCATCTGTGGTGTGATGCTTGTCATGTGTGTAAT
This sequence comes from Anaerolineales bacterium, assembly GCA_035286565.1. Lineage (GTDB taxonomy): Bacteria > Chloroflexota > Anaerolineae > Anaerolineales > Villigracilaceae > Villigracilis. Next base: position 4,901 of record DATEDD010000008.1, on the reverse strand, counting down.
CGCGGATGTTGTGAACACACACCTTGATCAAATTCCTTTCGCAGGCGCGTTTGATGATGCTGGTTTCAAGATAAGAGGGGAACACTTCGGGCAGGAGGGTGAAAACCTCAAATTGCATGAAGCGATTTTAACATAGAAGTTTTTTTGGTGTGTTGTTTGCGCCCTTGAGATTTGCTACAATTTTGATCAAAGGATTTTCTATCTAGAACTAACTTTGAAGATTGGAAGACGATTCCAGGAAATAATAAAATCATATGGCTGAACCAGATCAGGATCGCAATTGAAGCTACAATTCTGATTAGATATCCCCCTGGACTTGGGCGTTTCCTTAAAAGCAGCAGGTTTGCTCACTCGAAGACGTTAGAAGCAAATTAGAATTCGAAACCTGCTGCTTGACGATGCTTTCCTGCGGATGGTAATATGAATTCATGTATCTAAAAGGAAGTAAATGGAGTATGAACCGTCGCAGAACCAGACCCAACTGGTTCCGCATTATTTTGCTTTGCCTGCTCGTGTTGGGCGGCTCGTATGTCAATCGGTTCATTCTCCCGAATCAAACTCCCCTCGGCGTATCTTCGCCAACGCCAACAATCGCGCCTGATGCGTTCATTGCTCAGGCTGAAGAGTTGTTCATGCAAGGCAAACTGATCCCTGCCATTGATGCCTACCGTCAAGCAATTTCATCGCGTCGTGACGACCCCGCTATTTACGTCATGCTGGCACGTACTCTTGTTTTTGCAGGTCAGTATCAAGAAGCGCAGACCAATGCGGAAGATGCATTGCTGCTTAATCCGGGCAATTCCATGGCGCATGCTGTGCTTGGCTGGGCGCTCAGTTCTCAAGGTGAGTATCTCGAAGCTGAAACCAGCCTCAAACGCGCCCTGGAACTTGATCCCAATAATGCCATGGCTCATGCATATTATGTCGAGATCCTGGTTGATTCTTACTATAGCGGAACAGGTTCTTTTGAAGGTGTCGAAAAGGCAATTGAAGAATCAAAAGTTGCCATTGCGCTGGCGCCGAATACATTGGAAACCCATCGCGCGCGCGGTATTATTCTTGAAGCCACGGCCAATTACGAGGAAGCCATCCGCTCATACGAAGCCGCGATTGCGATCAATAACAATATCGCAGATTTGCATCTAAGAATTGGGAACAACTATCGCGCCCTCGGAATTTATGACAAAGCAGTCGAATCTTATACGCGTGCGAACGCCCTTAACCCCGAGAACCCGTTACCAGACCTGTATATGTCCCGTACCTATGCCACGATTGGTGAATATGGCAAAGCCATGCAGTATGCCGAATCTGCTGTGGTAGACGACCCTGCGGATACAAATCTGCGCGGAAATCTTGGCGTGATGTATTATCGCAATTCTTACTGGCCTGAAGCCGTTGAGCAATTTAAATATGTAGTCAATGGTGGGTTCACGGAGGAGGGCGTTCAACTTGATGCAATTGCTCTTACCCCGAGCACCCGCATTGCAGAATATTATTTTACGTACGGACTCGCGCTTGCGCGTCTGAATCAATGCGGCGAGGCTTTGCAAATCGCACAGATGATCATTTCCCGCGTTCCATCAGATGAGCTGGCAGTCGAGAATGCCGGAGCGATCAACAGCCGTTGTCAACAAAATCTTGTGCAGACTCCAATCCCAGTGCTTGCCACGCCGACACCATGAATATTAACCAAAGACGAAACATCTTTCGCCGCCGCGATGAATCCAATGTATATCGCATGTTCTTCTGGGTTATTTTGATACTCGGTGGGATTTGGCTGATCCGCTCTGTGCGGCAGGGCGAGATCAAACCTTTGTTTTTGCCTACTCCCACCCCGACACGGTTTGCTCAATCTTACGCAATTGAAGGGGATGCTTTATTTACAGCTGGTAAGCTGGAAGATTCCACAAACCCAGAGGGCAGAAAAATTCCTGGGGCGATTACTGCCTACCGCGAAGCTGTAAAGGTGAACCCGAACGATGTGGATGCGTGGGCAAAGTTGTCGCGCATTCAAACTTATTCCACGGCTCAGCTGATCAAAAGAGAAGACATCCTTGTTCGTCTGGACGAAGCCATCGCGTCCGCTGAAAAAGCTGTGGAAGTAAATCCTGATAACAGTTATGCTCATGCAGTCTATTCCTTTGCATTGAATTGGAGGGCGTCATTCGTTGCAGATGATCGTGAAAGACAGGCCCTGCTGACAAAATCCGAGCAGGAGGCCGTGCGCGCTTTGCAATTGGACAATACCAACACGCTCGCATTGGCATTCTACGCCGAAGTGTTGGTTGACCAGCAAAAATGGACACAAGCCCAGCAAAACATCGAGCAGGCTTTGGAACGCGACTCATCTTTGATGGATGTGCATCGGGTCCACGCATATGTGCTTGAATCGCTGGGTCAATACGCCCTCGCAATCGAAGCTTATGACCGTGCCATAACCATCGCACCAAACCTGACGTTTTTATATCTGCGGGCGGGAGCGGGGTATCGCCGCCTTGCTTTTGATAGCCCCAACGAGCAAGTTCAACGCCAGCTTTACGAAAAATCACTTGAATATTTTGCTCAAAGCGCTCGTATCAATGAGCAATTGGGGGTGCAAGACCCTGTCCCTTACTTATCCATCGCCAGAACCTATTCCCAGATGGGTGAGTTCTTCATTGCCATCCGTAACGTGCAAAGGACAATCGAATTCCAACCTGATAACCCGGTTTTTTACGGCGAATTGGGCGTGTTGTATCACAAAAACCGCAATTATGAGACCGGTATCCTCGCGCTCAAATGCGCGGTGCGTGGTTGTACCGCTGAAGAATCCTGTGATGGGCGCGGTGGGTGTGGCCCAAATGATACAGAAGCAGAGGTGAAAGGATTGGAGCTTGATGCCGGCACAGTCTATTATTACGATGTCTATGCCTCTGAGTTGGCGGCTTTGAGTACGCCTAAAAAAAGTTATTGTGACGAAGCTCTGGCTATTGCGGAGATCATCGAAGCTTCTATATATGATGAAGACCCCAATATTGCTGCGGATATTGTAGTGGTGCGGACAATATGTTCATTTGATTCTGGGTAAAGCGCCGACACAATGCCTGTGGGGTGAGGATTTCGCTAAAGGGGGGAGAAATGTTGACTGGAATTGACCCAGCCCGCAGTTAAGTCTGAGGCGAAGTCCCGAGTGGTGAAACAACTTCGAAAAGCCATATGCGTCAGAGTTTTGTAAGAATTATTACATTCCCCTTGACTTGACCAATTTAACTGGGTAATATTGCAATTAGCACTCTCGGTAATCGAGTGCTAATTGTGTGTTTATTCAAAAATTCCAAATCCCTTATGGAGGCAAGAAATGGCAAAAATCTCATTTAGACCTTTGGGCGGCCGCGTGTTGGTGGACCCCATCGAGCAGGAAGAAGTTACCGCTGGCGGTATCGTTCTTCCCGAAACCGCGAAGGAAAAACCACAGCAGGCGAAGGTCCTGGCTGTTGGCCCCGGTGATCGCAATGACAAGGGCGAACGCGTCGCCATGGATGTGAAGGTCGGTGACGTGGTGCTCTTCGCCAAGTACTCTGGCACTGAAGTCAAAATGGATGGCAAGAAATTGCTGATCATGCGCGAAAGTGATCTTCTCGGTATCGTCGGATAATTCTGTCGCTCCTGTGGCGCCAACTTAGGCGCTGAGGAAAACCCCAAAGTAAAAAACTCAAAGGATGTGAACTATGGCTGCTAAACAAATTGTATTTTCAGAAGAAGCCCGCCGTAAGCTTAAGAACGGCATGACAGTAGTTGCGAACGCTGTTTCCGCAACCCTCGGCCCCAAAGGCCGCAATGTGGCAATTGACCGCAAATTCGGTTCCCCAAGCATCACACACGACGGTGTATCCGTTGCGAAAGAAATCGAGCTCGAAGACCCGTTTGAGAACATGGGCGCACAGCTTTTGAAGGAAGCCGCTCAGAAGACCAATGACATTGCCGGTGACGGTACAACCACCTCCACTGTTTTGGCTTACGCCATCGTAACCGAAGGTTTGAAGGCCCTCGAAGCGGGTTATAACCCGATGCTGCTCAAGAAGGGCATTGAACTCGCCACCGAGACCATTGTGGCTGAACTCAAGAAGAATTCAGTCAAGATCGATACCCGCGAAGAGATTGCTTCCGTGGCGACCAACTCTGCGGCTGATGTTGAGATCGGTGAATTGATCGCAGACGTGATGGACAAGGTCGGCAAAGACGGCGTTATCACCGTTGAAGAATCCAAGACCATGCAGTTCGAAACCGAATTCGTCGAAGGGATGCAGTTTGACCGCGGTTACCTCTCCCCCTACTTCATCACCAGCGCCGAACATATGGAAGCCCAGATCAGCGACGCTTATGTCTTGATCTACGATAAGAAAATCTCTGCTGCGCAGGACATCGTTCCTTTGCTCGAGAAACTCGTCCAACTTGGCAAGCGTGAACTCGTCATCATCTCTGAAGATGTGGATGGTGAAGCCCTCGCCACCCTCATTTTGAATAAGATCCGCGGGATGCTCAACGTGCTCGCCATCAAGGCTCCTGGCTTCGGTGATCGCCGCAAAGCCATGTTGCAAGACATTGCTGTGCTGACTGGCGGACAGGTCATCTCCGAAGAGACCGGCCGCAAACTCGAATCTGCCACTGTGCAAGACCTTGGCCGCGCCGAGAAAGTTGTCTCTGACAAAGAGAACACCACCATCATTGGCGGCAAGGGCAAGAAGAGTGAAATCGAAGGTCGCATCAAGGAAATCCGCATCGAAACCGACAAGAGCACCAGCGATTACGACAAGGAAAAACTTCAGGAACGTCTCGCCAAGCTCAGCGGTGGTGTTGCCATCATCCGCGTAGGCGCCGCGACCGAAACTGAAATGAAGGAAAAGAAGCACCGCGTGGAAGAT
>DATEDD010000007.1:0-6055 GCA_035286565.1 Anaerolineales bacterium | reverse complement strand
CAGGACTGGCGTGCGATGATCATTTGGATGATCGTTGCCATGCTGATAGACGGTTTTGACGGGATGCTGGCGCGCTGGGCGGACGTGAAAACCTATGCGAGCGGTATTGACGGCGCACTGCTTGACAACATTCTCGATTATCTCAACTACGTGCTTGTGCCTGCCATCTTTCTGATCAAAGCGGATGTGTTACCGACGGGCCTGCGCCTACTGGGTGCATGTTCCATTTTGTTGACTTCGGCATATCAATTCACGCAAACTGACGCAAAAACAGAGGACCATCATTTCAAAGGTTTTCCATCCTATTGGAATGTTGCCGCGCTTTACATGCTTTTGATGAACCTGCCGCAATGGCTGAATTTTGGTTTTCTGATGTTGTTCAATATCATGGTATTCATTCCAATTAAATATATTTACCCCACCCGCAATAATTATTTGCGAAAGCTGACGCTTGCGCTGACCTACCTGTACGGTGCAATTGGAATTTGGGGCTTGATCCAATATCCCAACCAGCCGAAGTGGGTGGTATGGGCTTCGTTTATTTATGTTGCCTATTACATTGTGTTGAGCATAATTCCTAAAAGATCAAATGCAAATTGACATTGTTGTAAAAGCTAAAAAAGCGCTCAAGCCGCAGTCCCCGGCGGCGAGGACGCCGTCTGAGCAGGAAGGTTAAATGCAAATTGAAATTGTTACTCAAGCGGATGATGAGCTTTACGGGGCTTTTCAGCGCCTCGTCCCTCAACTGACCGATAACAATCCGCCTCCCTCCCTGGACAATTTAGCTGCTCTCCTCCAAGATACAGCTTCCACGCTGATAGTGGCACGCCATGAAAATGGCAAAATCGTGGGCGCGTTGACTCTCGCAGTGTACCGTGTACCGACGGGAATCCGCTCGGTCATTGAGGATGTGATCGTGGATGTTTCCGTGCGTGGAGAGGGAATTGGTGAAGGTTTGATGCGGCGGGCCATCGAACTGGCTCGTGAAAAAGGCGCAAACAATATTTCGCTCACATCCAATCCCATGCGCGAAGCGGCCAATAAACTTTATCTGCGGGTGGGGTTTACGAAAAGGGATACGAATGCATACCAAATTAAATTGTAATACTTTCCCGCAATATACCGACTAAAATCCGCATTACGTTTATGTGATCTCTTGATATTTTATAAATTGCTGTTTAGCTTTGCTCATATCTCTGTATTCACCGCGATATTCTTCGGGGAGTAATTTCGCAAGTTCGTACATCATCTCGTCCACAATTTGCTGACGTATTTCCCCATTGACTTTGACTCCTTCAACATTGATCCTGAATGGATTACCGACGCGGATGTGAAAATCAGTGCGCTTGAAGCGTTTTAGGTTTTTGAGATAAACTTCGCCGCCCCAGTGAGCAATAGCGATGATCGGCGCGCCCGAGTGCAGTGCGATCAGGACCGTGCCTGGCAGGGCGCGTTTTAGTTTCCCAGTTTTGTTACGCGTTCCCTCGGGGGCCAGCCCGAAGATCTTTCCATCTTCCAAAGCTTTCAGGGCGTGTTTGAGCGCCCTCATATCCGCTTCACCACGGCGGACAGGGATTGCTCCCCAGACACCAAAGACCCAGCGCAGAAACCAGTTATCCCATGATTCCACTTTTGCCCAGCCCGTCAACGGACGAGGTTGCAGGTGCGCGAATAGCATCGGCACTTCGATCTGTCCTGTGTGGTTTGCAATTGCAATCAATGGACCTTGCATTGGGATTTTGTGCAAGTCTGGCGCGTCCAGTCGGCAGGTGATGCGGGTGTAAATTCTAATCAGGAAGTTGATAACCCAACGTGTTGAATTCTTGGATTCAGGCACAGACAATTTCCAATTCTTTCGGGAGCAGTTCGAGGGTCAGGTGTGAGCCGTCAAGACAAATAAACTCTCCATCGGCGTGAGCGGGGAAAGTCCTGTCCAGTGATTTGATCGAAACGGTTTTCGCGCGTTTCATTTGGATTTCAGGAAGCGCGGCTTGTGTCCCTTTGATGAAATACGGGATCATTTGTAGAATGCGTCCTTTGGAGGCGGTTTCAGCAATGCACAGGTCGAAGAGTCCATCATCGGGCAGGCTTTCGGGAGCCATCTGAAAACCACCGCCCATGCGCCTGCCGTTCATGACTGAGATCATCAAGGAAACCTGATGAATGGTTTCCTTGCCATCCAAAATAATTTCAACCTGCGCGGGATTGTAATAAAGGAAAACTGTTTTGATGACGCCGATCAGGTAGGCCAGCAAACCGCGAGTCCAGCGGACTTTGACGGCCTCGTTGCCAACCGCCGCATCAAAGCCGACGCCAATGCCATTTCCAAAATATCTGCCTTCCGGATAGTCACCGCCCTTGACAAGACCAATGTCAATATTTTTACGTTTGTTTTCCTTCAAGGCTTTCAAGCCGTCGTTCAAATTGGTGGGGATGCCCGTGCCGCCTGCAAAATCGTTGCCTGTGCCGATTCCCAAAACCGCGAAGGCAGATTTATTGTGGCCGTCTTTTCGTGCGCGCATGATGCCGTTGATGGCTTCGTTCACGGTGCCGTCTCCGCTGGCGCACACGATCACATCATAGCCATCGCGTGCGGCGCCTGCGGCTAAATCTGCGGCGTGCCACATGCGTTCGGTTTGCACAAGCGTAAAATCCAGCCCGTATTCGCTCAGGCTGGATTTGATATGTTGGATTGATTTTCCACCAAGCCCGTGGCCTGAGGTTGGATTGACGATGATATAGTATTTCACTGGTTGCTCCCGATTTGAAATTGGGGCGAGTGTAACATAAACCCAATACAAATGTGTTGGTTCTAAGATGTGAATTTCAAATAGTCCTGCGGGGTATCCAGGTCTTCGATCACACTGGGAGTATTCATGTTTACATAATGTATTGCGCGGGCATTTTTTTTCAAAAAATCGCGCGATGTTTTTGGCGCTTTTAGGGTTAACAGTTCATCCCATAGGGATCGCGCCACAAGCCAGGGATGTCCGCGTTGGTTTTGATAACTTGGGACGACGATCCTGGATTTGCTTTCAAGGAAGGCATTACAAATACTGCGCACGCTTCTTTCCTCGACCTGGGGCTGGTCGCCAAGACAAATGAGAGCGGCGCTGGCCTCACGCATTTTCACAGACAATCCCAACTGGATCGAACTCAACATTTCCCCATTTTGATAATTTTCATTGAAAGCCGTCTGAACCGTTTTCCCGATCAACATCTCAACCTGCTGACGGGCGCCGCCAGTGACAACCAGAATATCTTTAATGCCAGCAGATTGGATTGTTGAAATGACCGTCTGTAAGACCGTGCTTTTACCATAGGGCATGAGCATTTTCGGTTCACCCATACGCTTCGATTCACCTGCGGCCAAAATGATGGCTGTGATCATGATTTATCTCTTAAGTTTTTCATTTTCTACCAATCTTTGATAGTCTTCGGGTTTATCAACATCCAGTAACAGGATGTCGTCGTGCCAGGTGATGTATTCTACTTTGTATTTCGAGAAAATGGCGCGCCCGCCGATATCCCCTGTCAATTGCAGGAGATCGGGGAAGGTGACCTGGTCAAACAGCACCGGGTTGGCACGGCGTTCTTCGAGGACAAGCGGCGCAATGATGGGATGAAGTCCGCGCGTGTGTGACTCAGTTAATGCGCGGATCACTTCGGAGGGAATCTGGGGCTGGTCGGCGAGCAGGAAGATGGCGGCTCCTGCCTGACCTCCACCAGAACCGACGCTCGTGTCGTCGGATTCTCCCTTACGGGATGTTTCTAAGTAGTTGATGCCTGCTTTTATGGAAGTACTTTGACCTTGTTGATATGCAGGGTTGTGGACGATATCAACGGGCAGGTCTTTTAAACAAGATTCAACCTCAGGGGCGCAAAAGCCTGTGACGACGACCACCGGCCAAAGTCCGGAATGAAGCGCGGTTTCGGCAATATGTCGCACAAAGGGTTTGCCTTTCCAATCCAGCAATTGTTTTGCGGAACCGAAGCGAGTCGCTTCACCTGCGGCGAGAATAATAGCGGCGGTGTGCTCGAAGGTGTGAAAAATATTTTGCTCGAATGACCCAACCACGACAGAATGGAAGTGATCCAACAATTGACGCGTCATGCCGCCGGCGATGGAACGCAGTTCGGGCGTATCGGTTTGGTTAAGGAGGACGACCCGCCGCGCAAGGGGTGGAATGTTTTTTAACCCTCCCTGTGGATGTGTGAGCATGGAAATAATAGCCTGCGAGGTGATGGTTTCGCCAATCTGCAGGCCGCTAAGTTGTGAGAAAATTTTGGCGCGGTGGACGTGCTCATCGGTGAGAGGTTTGCCAATGGCGGACATCCCCGCAACAACGATAACCGTTTCTGTAACCTCGGGGATGGCCGGCTCGTGAGAGGCAGGTGCCTTGAGGGATTTTTGGCGGGAGCCATCTGCTTCGATCAGGAGTGGGAGGTTGTGTTCTTTTGAATAAGAGCGCAGATAATTAATAATGGATTCACTGACGGGTTTCGTGCGGTCGCGATCCAATTCACCTGTGATAAGTGTAATGCCCTCGCGCTGGATATTTTTAAGATCGTTCAAATCCTTGACGATGATGTGATGGTCTGCAAGTGGAATTTGCCAGACGCCGAGGTGAGTGGTGGCGGTGATGATTAATGATATCGTGCCGGAAGGGTTTCGAAGTTGACGGGCGAGTTTAAACAGAGTAGTGGACTTTCCCCCAGCGCCGACCAGGCTTATGATCTGGTTTGACGCGGTTGGGGAATCGAGCCGAAGCGCATGGGCGATGTTCATGTCTGTATTGTAAGTCAAATAAATCTGGATTTTGAAATGGAATTGATCAGGGGAAGAAGCGGGAGAAGGAATTTAGAATCAAAAACGTGGCTAGTATCCCAGCCACGTTTTTGATTCGTTATGCAGAAGCAGTTGCGCGTTGTTTTGGTCTTGGTGCAGGCGTTCCATACATCATCCCGTCAGCGCTAATATCCTCGTCAATATCAGGCCAGTGGACTCCATGACCATCCCCAATAATCTCAAAATTCTTCCTCTGCTTGGGTGTTGCTTCGGTCAATCGCCATGACCAGACCAACGGCACGCTAATTGTGCGCCCGTCCATTAAATGGGCAATGATCGAGTCGTCTGTGACTTCAATATTTTTGATTCTCGTATCGAGTTTAACCACAATCATGGCTTTATTCAGCGAATTCCAAACAATATTTTTAATCGCTTTTCAATTTTTGCCTGCATTCCTGTAGATAATTCTCCCAACTCGCGGGTGATAATTCCTGTTGTGACCGTTATCATACGGTGTAATTGTAATGTGGATGAAACGCGCAGGCCTGTTGTCGAAAATTCGGTATCAGTGTCCGCTATGACGAAATCTGTTGGCAGTGGCTCTGCTGGCACGCGGCTGGTGATAAAGGCAAGGACAACGTGTTTGTGAGGTCCGATAGAGTCGGTTATGCAAACGGCGGGACGAACCTTTGTGCTTGAAAGATCATCAAATGGAAAAGGAACAAGCACAACTTTATGCTTCGTCATGGAATGTTTTTCCATCGCTCAGGCTGTAAATATCTTCTTCGGGATCGTTCAGGAAATCAAATACGGGATTATTAAGAGTGGCTTTCAACCACTCGATTTCATTCCATTCATCCGTCTCTTCCGTCAGTGGCGAAAGGACAATGACACGCACACGCTTCGGTCCCGCAAACGGAAGCGTGCCGTCCAGTTGCAGTTGATGGTTTTCATCAACCGTCCCTGTCATTTCTATGGCTGTCATCGGAAATTCCATCTCTCACTCTGCCTTTCTATAAGTCGTACCTGAGTAAACCTGTTGCGATTGGCTTTATTATACGACAATTGATGACCTGACAGGTTCACCCTAACGGGTACACATCCACGAATCCACTCTCAACCCGCGCCCATGTTCACGCAATCATCCCAGTGGACTCGCGCCACGATAAAACCCGTCAGTCACTCCCCTCTGTGACTATAATGATGAGACAACTCCGTCGAATAATTTAGAGTAGAAGGCGGTGGAGAAAAAGCATGTCACAGGAT
>DATEDD010000006.1:0-15554 GCA_035286565.1 Anaerolineales bacterium | reverse complement strand
TCCCAATGCCTGCGAGGTTTCAGGCTGGAATGTCAATGAAGCATCATTGAGTTGAAGTTTATCCAGCGACTCGCGCAGGGTGGTGTAATCATCCGCTTCAACGGGATAGATGCCCGCGAAGACCATCGGTTTGGGGACGTGGTACCCAGGCAAGATCGTCGAAGTGCGCGAACCGTGGATGAATATCGAGATCATCACGCCCACCGATTACTACGGGCCGATCATGGACCTGGTGACCAAGCGCCGCGGCATCTTCAAACAGCAGGAATATCCCGCGCCGCATCGCGTACAACTCGATTTTGAAATTCCACTTGCAGAGATCATCATAGATTTCTTTGATCTATTAAAGTCGCGCACCAAAGGCTATGCCTCGCTCGATTATCAATTCCTCGAATATCGCGCAGACAAATTACAGAAACTGGAAATTCTTGTCAACGGCGAACCTGTGGATGCGCTCGCGGCAATTGTCCATGAGAAGGATGCGTTCCACAAGGGGCAGCGTCTCATCACCAAACTCAAGGAATTGATCCCACGCCAGTTGTTCGATGTCGCGATCCAGGCTTCCTCTGGAGGACGCGTGATTTCGCGTGCCAACGTCAAAGCCACGCGCAAGGATGTGCTGGCCAAATGTTATGGCGGCGACATCACCCGCAAGAAGAAATTGCTCGAGAAACAGAAGAAGGGCAAGAAACGCATGAAGATGGTCGGTAATGTGGAGATCCCACAGGATGCGTTCATGGCTGTTCTCAAACTCGAGGACGATTAATAAACGTTCAACGTTTAACGTTGAACGTTCCAATAAAAACCCATGACTAAACTTCTAAACGATTCAAAACGCTGGCTACCCGGCGCGCTGATCAGTATAGCCTTGATCGCGGCCATCCTATATTTTGTTGATTTCCAAACCACGTGGAACGCCATCCGCAATGCGAATTATCGCATTCTTTCTGGTTCGGTGGTTTTATCCTTTTTGTGGTTGTTCGTCCGTGCAAAGGTCTGGCAGACATTATTGCGCGATAAACCGAAGTACATGGATGTGCTTTTTTCAGCGGGCGAAGGATACTTGCTCAATAATTTCCTACCCTTCCGCCTCGGCGAACTTGGACGCGCCTTTCTTCTCAGCCGAAAATCGGGGATGACTTTCAGCGAAATATTACCGACCATCATCATTGAACGTGTAGTAGACCTGGCCTTCTCTGCCGCGATATTACTGGCGGCTTTGCCCTATGTGGCAGACTCTCAAGGTTCCGCACAGATCGGTTATATCGTGGGGGGCGTGGTTATTTTTGGTCTCGTGATGATGTATGTGCTGGCACGTAACAATAAATGGGCATTGGATACCTTCCATCAGCTCAGTCTGCGCTGGCCTTTCCTTCATAAGTTTGGCGGCAGTTTCCTCGAGTCGTTTCTAGATGGGCTGGGTGTGCTCACGGATGGCTGGCTCTTTATCCGCTTTTTGTTTTGGATGAGCTTGAACTGGTTCATGTCTCTTATAGCCTATTACTTGATCGTTCTGTCTTTTTTCCCGCAAGCCCAGCCTGAGTGGACCCTGTTCGTTGTGGGCGCAGCGGCGTTTGGCGGAGCAATCCCTGCTTTACCGGGCGGGGTTGGGACTTTTGAAGGGGCAGTCAGCGTCGCTTTGACGTTGTTCACCGGCGACCAATCCACAGCTCTTGCGGCGGCGTTGACCATGCGTTTATATAATTATCTCAACAGCGGTGTGATCGGCGGCATTGGACTGATGCGTGAGGGACAGACCCTTTCGGGCGTTTATCAGCAGCTTATGAATATGAGAAGCAAACAAAACGCAGAAAATCCTGACGAGGTAAATTAATAATGTCCAAAAACTATCTCATCACCGGCGGCGCGGGATTTATCGGTTCAAATTATGTCCACCGTTTGTTGAAGCGCGGCGAGAAGGTCACAATCTATGATAATTTCTCGCGCGCAGGCACGCCGCGTAACCTTGAATGGTTGAAGCAGGAATTTGGGGAAAAGGCTTTCGATGTGATTGTTGGGGATGTCCGCGATGCCGATAGGATCGCTGAATCAGGCCAGGGCGCGGATGTGATCGTGCATTTGGCGGGTCAGGTCGCAGTGACCACCTCTGTAATAAATCCCAGGGATGATTTTGAATCCAATGCATTAGGCACATTCAATGTACTCGAAGCTGCGCGGCTTTCGAGAAGAAATCCGATCTTTATTTATGCATCCACCAATAAAGTGTATGGCGGCATGGAAGATGTTGAACTGTTTGAAGAGCCCACACGCTGGCGTTACAAGAAATTGGTGAAGGGCTGTCCCGAAACTCAACCTTTGGATTTTCATTCTCCGTACGGCTGTTCAAAAGGAACAGGCGATCAATATGTACGCGATTATGCTCGCATGTATGGTCTACCCACTGTTGTTTTTCGTCAGTCATGCATCTATGGCACACGTCAATTTGGCATTGAAGATCAAGGTTGGGTGGCGTGGTTCATCATTGCCGCAGTCATGGGCAAACCCATCACCATTTATGGCGATGGCAAGCAGGTGCGCGATATTTTATTTGTGGATGATCTGCTCGATGCTTATGATCTTACTGTTGAAAAAATAGATGTCGCACGCGGACAAGTCTACAACCTCGGCGGCGGCCCGGAGAATGTGATGTCTATCTGGGCGGAGTTTGGCTCGAAGCTTGAGAAATTAATTGGGGGCAAGATTGAAGTGGCGCGCGGCGATTGGCGTCCCGGTGACCAGCGCGTGTTTTACGCGGATATTAACAAAGCGGAAAAAGAATTAGGCTGGAAACCAAAGATCAATGTGGAAGCAGGCGTGCAGAAGTTGTTCGAGTGGGTGAAGGAAAATCAAAGTTTGTTTTAAATCAAAGAACCGCCGAGAGATCGGCGGTTCTTTTTTGGTGGGCAATTACATGTTTCCGAAATACTTCTTCCAGAAATACATAATGACCATTCCAAGAACGACCGGGCCAAGGAATGCGGCAAAGGCTGTAAAGAAGCCTGTCAGGTACACGCCGACAACGGGGAACACGCCTAATGATCCGGCGGCCGCAGTGACGATCAGGAAGCGCAGGCCGAAGTTCATCACTTCGGATGAATCGAAATAGAACAGGCCAACGAGGAGCCCGATGGCTGCGAAGACCATCGCCAAGATCGCGTTCTGGAAGCCTAACGCGCCTGCCACGCTTGCGACAAGGATGGCTGCCACATACAGCCACTTCCACATGGCGCCCATATCATTGCTTGACGATGCGGACGCGGCCTTGGTTTGTGCTTTCTTTGTTGCCATTGTTATTCTCTCCTTATTAAAACAAATGGATTTCTACGTACACTTAACTGTATAACCCCAAAAAATGGGACAAAGTTTCTGTATTTTCCACCTAAAATATGTCTATACATATTCTAGAGAGCTTCTCAGCCAGAGTCTTCCTTGCTGTTCAGGACTTTCGCTCAACCTCGCTTTTCAATGCCTCCCTCCCGAAAAATCACACCTCACTGGCGTACGGCGCAAGTGTCGGAACGATGTGAGCGGTAGCGAAGGGTCTCTGCCCCTGAAATCAGAGATTCTCACCTGCACTCCCGAAAGAACATCGGGACGATGTGGCATGCGGCGCAAATGTCGCTAAGCTCAGAACAACAAGCGAAAGACATATTTTTAAAAAGAAACTCACCTTGAAAATTATTTTCGAGGTGAGTCATGTTTTTATTCCACAACTTGCTGATTACTTATTTAGCAAATATTTCTTTACAAAATACATCACGACCACTGTCAACACCACGGGTCCTAGATAATAGAAGAAGCCCAGGAAGAAAGCGCCGATGTACGAGCCGATTTTATAAAAACCGCCAACTGCATTGGCGACCGCGCCAAAGATCACATAGCGCAGTCCAATGTTGATCAGGTCATCTGATTCAAAATAGAAAAGTCCCACGATGATACCGACTATCATCAAAGTCCATATCAAATAGTCGGGTTGAAAAGCAAGGGCGTTTGTTACGCCTGCGATCAGTCCGCCAATGATGAAGAGCCATTTAAAAAGAATTCTCCAGTTTTCGATCGCGTCTGTCGGTTTACCTGCCTGAGGTTGGGTTGTTTTTTTTGTTGCCATGGTTTTTCCTTTTGAAATTTGATGTTTCCTGCAATATAGTAACCCATTAAACCACAAAGTTGCTTTAACCACCCTATGAAATCGACTGTTTCTAGTGGTGTATAATCTTGCCGCCCTATGAAAATACTTACCGTTCTCACTTACTATCGCCCGCACACCAGCGGACTCACCATTTATGCTGAGCGTCTCGCGCGTGCATTTGTCAAACGTGGTCATCAAGTTACTATGATGACCACGCAATATGATCCGTCCCTTTCTCGCGAAGAGGTGATGGATGGCGTGAAGGTCATTCGTGTGCCGGTTGCAGCGCGAGTTAGCAAGGGTGTGCTTGCGCCAACTTTTGGACTCGTGGCTACAAAACTTGTGTGGCAGCATGATGTCGTGCAACTGCATCTCCCGCAATTTGATGCGCCCGGCGTTGCCCTCCGCGCGCGGCTTTTTGGTAAACCGGCTGTGCTCACTTATCATTGCGATTTACTTCTGCCGCCCGGCCTGTTCAACCGCCTTGTCAATCTTGTTGTCAAATTTCAAAACAACATGGCCGGACTACTGGCGAATCACATTGTGACCTATACACAAGACTATGCGGATCATTCATCCTACCTTTCACGCTACGCTTCAAAACTGACCCCGATCCTGCCTCCGGTTGAATTGCCTGTTCCTACGCCTCGAGCTGTTTCGGCTTTCGC
Organism: Anaerolineales bacterium; assembly: GCA_035286565.1. Taxonomy (GTDB): domain Bacteria; phylum Chloroflexota; class Anaerolineae; order Anaerolineales; family Villigracilaceae; genus Villigracilis. The sequence continues at coordinate 10,757 of DATEDD010000006.1, read as the reverse complement.
TGAGAAGCATCGTACAAAAGAACGCAGACCTGTCATTGGTATGGTCACACGTTTTGCTGCTGAAAAGGGTGTTGAGATTTTGCTTGAGGCTTTACCTGCGATCTTAAAAAAATATCCCAACGCGCAAGTCTTGTATGCAGGACAGCATCAAAATGTCATGGGAGAGCAGGCGTATTTTGACCGCTTGAACCCTCTAATTCACGAGTATGAAAATTCCGGACATTGGACATTTTTGGGCAATCTTGACCCTGTTCAACTGGCCGCGTTATATCCAAACCTCGATGTGTTGACCGTGCCGTCCCTGAACTCCACCGAAGCCTTTGGCCTCGTGCAGATCGAAGCAATGATGAACGGTGTGCCGTGTGTCCCATCCGCTTTGCCCGGAGTGCGAAGACCAGTTCAAATGCATGGGATGGGGAAAGTCTCTCAAATTGGAGATTCTGCTTCTTTGGCAGAATCAATTTTGGGCGTGTTGGACAATCCGCAACGCTTTGCGTATCGCGGGGATATTGAAGCGATTAAGAAATCATACGACCCGGATTCAATCGCGCAGGAATATGAAAAGTTATTTTCCAAACTTATGGGATAACGTCGAATCCTTGTTCGCGGAAGTGTTTACCGAAAGTGAATGCGGTATTAATTTTATGCCGACGCATGGTGTCGAAACTCGAAAGATCTACAAAGCTGAGCTGGCGGCGTTTGGCGCTCAATGCAAAGTTGACAATGGCATTATGCAGGATTTCATCGAGCCATTCAACTTCCAAGTACGGTATGATTTCATTGTGCAAAATGGCAAGCGCTTCCACACCAAGGCGATGCTGGATTAGCGCCATGCTCTCGACAAGGACATAGTTATTGCACATCAATCTTTCATTTTCTTCAATGAGTTTTTGTAAGGTTTGCAATGCGCGTTCATGCTGATCGTCGCCGGAATTGACTACTGCAAAGAAGGCGGATGTATCCACATATATCATGAATATATCTCTGCAAGATACAGGTCGTGATTTATGGCAACATCTGTTTTACCTTCCACATCGTGGTATCCTGCTTTTTGGATTTTTTTCAAACCATTCAATGCGCGACGGCGTTTTTTCTCGCGTTCAGGGTTTTGGATTGAAGCGTCAACATATACTGCCACGCTATCACGTACCAAGCGGGCGACGGATGTTTTGCGAGCCTTCGCTATCGTCTTTAAAACCTTCAATTGTTCCTCGGTTAGTTGAACCATTATTCGTACCATATCAACCTCAATCTGCTATCAGTTATTAGAAAGTGCTATCATTATAGCATGTCTAAAAAAGATTTCCTGTTTCTTCAACTGCGTGACTTGCCCTACTTCCGCGCTTTTTTGCGTGCGATAGAGAGCTCGTATTATCAGGATTTGCCCATGCCTTCACCTGTATATGACGTGGGTTGCGGTGATGGTCATTTCGCTTCTTTGACATTTGATTACAAACTCGATGTGGGACTCGACCCCTGGCATGGACCAATTCACGAAGCGAAGAAATTTGGCGGATATAAATCGCTGGTGGAGGCCGATGGCGCGCTTTCCCCTTTTCCATCCAATTATTTCGCCAGCGGATTCAGCAACTCGGTGCTGGAACATATCCCACAGATTGACGCTGTCCTCGCAGAAACTGCGCGGGTGCTCAAACCAAACGCGCCTTTCTATTTCTGCGTGCCCAATACTCGTTACTTAAGCGAGTTATCCATGTCGAAGATTTTTGGTAAAGGTTACACCGAATGGTTCAGAAAAATTTCGCGTGTTTCTCATGCAGATGAACCCAATATATGGCAGGCGCGTCTTGAACGCGCAGGTTTTACATTGGAACGCTCATGGAATTATTTTTCACCCGCCTCCATGCGCGTGTTAGAATGGGGACATTATTTCGGCGTCCCATCTGTGGCTGCCCGTCTTTTGACAGGCAAATGGATCATCTCACGCACAAAATGGAATCTGGGGTTGACGGAAAAATATCTTAGAAAATACGCCTCACCTGAGCCGGTGGAAAATGGGACTTTCACTTTTTATATAGCGAGAAAGAAATAGAAATGTAGACAAGTAGACAAGTAAACACGTGATACATGTTTACCAGTCTACTTGTGTACCTGTGTACCTAATCCATGTCCTTCGACGAAAAATACTTTTCCACACACACATACGCCAATATTACTTTCGCCAAATACAGCATGTATTGGTGGTCCAATCGATTCTATGCCATGCTTGCGCGGCGATATGGCACACGCGGAACGCGTCTGCTTGAGATAGGATCAGGCATGGGGCATTTGGTTGCCCAGCTTGAAGATACGTTTGAAACGGTTGGCATTGACCTGAATCATTGGGCGGTCAAAGAATCCAAATCGGTTACAACGAAGTCGTTATTGCAAACTGCCTCCGCGCAGGAATTACCATTTACCAATAACTCTTTCAATGTTGTCATCATTAAGCATATCGTGGAGCATTTGCCGAATCCCGAAAAAGCAATTAATGAAATTAGCCGTGTTACTGCCAAAGGCGGCTATCTTATTCTTGCCACGCCGAATCTTGGATCGTTGCTCAAACCGTGGAAGGGCGGCAAATGGATCGGCTATCAGGACCCGACCCATATATCTTTGAAGCAACCACAGGAATGGCTTGATTTGATCCGGAGCGCCGGCTTCAGGCCACTGAAAATTTTTTCAGATGGTTTCTGGGATGTGCCATATATCCGTTTTGTGCCTAACTTGTTACAGAAATTAATTTTCGGCTCACTCGGCGGTCTGCAAGCCGTCACTGGTTTTGTCTTTTTGCCCATGAGGTGGGGCGAAAGCATGATTGTTGTTGCGAGGAAGAAGTAAAAAGCAGAGAATAGAGAATAGAGTCTAGGCTCTATTCGTAATAACTATTCTCTATTATCTAATTCACCAGTCTCTAATTATGACCAACCCTCATACTCCCCCTCAGGACGAACCAACAGTTCTCGATCTCTACAAGTCTGTTACAAAGGACTGGGCTTCGTTCTTCAATTTCGCCCGCTCCTTGTGGGATGCCGGCAGACGCGCTGAGATCAACCACGCGCTGGTGCAGGAAGCCGCTCATTCCACGGCAGAAGAGTTCGTGGAGACGCTGCGCGCTAGTCATTTTCCCTGGCGTTCGTCCCTGGCTCTGGCATTCGCGCTTGCCGCGCAGGTATTCATTGAGCCTCCAAATCGCCAGGCAACATTTGCGCTGGCTTTGTATCTCATGGCGGTGGGCGCGGCAGTTTGGGCATATTTCAATAATGAATGGCGCCTGCCGGCCTTGCCTGCTGTTTGGCAAACCCCAGATAATCTTTCCACTCGGCTTTTTCCTCTAATCATCTCAGTCATCCTCGCCTTGATCGCCTTCGTCGATTTTGGCGACGGTTTGTTTTCACTCACCAACACGTTTCTGTGGATAATTTCCATCGGACTTCTAGTAAATGGGTTATGGCTGAAAACACCAAAATTCAAAGCGGTTGCGGACACTGAAACGCGGCGCAGGAAAATAATTTGGAACCTGCTTGTGCTTGGTGTACTGGGACTGTCCATTTTTTTTCGTCTTTATAAAATTGATGTCCTGCCTGTTGAGCCGTTCAGCGACCATGCCGAAAAAATATTGGATGTATACGACATTACGCAAGGCAAAACCTCCATCTTTTTTGAACGCAATACGGGGCGCGAAGCTTTTCAAATGTATTGGACTCTGCTGATTGCCAATGTTTTCGGCACGGGTCTTTCCTTCTTTAGCTTAAAACTCGGCACGGCATTGCTCGGCATTCTCACGCTGCCATATATTTATTTGCTTGGAAAGGAATTCGGCAACCAACGCGCAGGACTCTTTGCACTTTTTCTTTTTGGGATCGCCTATTGGCCGAACGTCATCTCACGTATTGGACTCCGCTTTCCGTTGTATGCGCTCTTCGCTGCGCCGACGCTTCTTTACCTGATCCGAGGCCTGCGCACTCGCAACCGAAACGACTTCCTGCTCTCAGGCATTTTCCTCGGCTTCGGTTTGCATGGGTACAGTCCGTTTCGCGTTGTCCCGCTGCTTGTGCTGACCGCCATCGTCATTTTTATTCTGCACACCAAATCAAAAGAGACGCGCCAGCAAGCTGTCTGGTGGTTCATCATCATCGTGGTTGTTTCATTGTTCATGTTCCTGCCTTTGTTCCGCTATTGGCTTGAGCATCCTGCCATGTTCGGCTATCGCGCTTTCTCGCGTTTGAGCGGCGTGGAGGCGGAATTACCGGGTCCTGCATGGCAGATATTCCTCTCGAATTTATATAACGGCTTGTTGATGTTCAATTGGGATAACGGCGAGATCTGGGTCAATTCCATACCGCATCGTCCCGCCTTGGACGTGGTGACAGGCGCGTTGTTCGTGCTGGGAGTCGTTTTGCTGGTTGTGCGTTACATCCGCCAGCGCGATTGGCGTGATTTGTTCCTGCTGGTATCCATTCCCATGTTGATCATGCCTTCGGTGCTCTCGCTGGCATTCCCTGGCGAGAACCCGGCCTTAAACCGCGCCGGGGGCGCGGCAGTGGCGGCCATCCTCGTCAGTGCGCTGGCGCTTGAAGGCTTGGTGGCAGGTTTCGGCGCGGCGCGAAGCGGGAAGCGGGCCTTCGTCGCATATAGTTTAACGGGATTGCTGTTCGTCGCATCCGCTTACAATAATTATGACCTGGTCTTCAATAAGTTCGATACGAATTTCAGGTTGGGCGCGTGGAATACATCCGAGATGGGACAGGTGATCAGCCAGTTCCGCGGGAAATACGGGCAGACAGATACGGTCTGGATCGTGCCGTTCCCGCATTGGGTGGATACGCGTTTGCCCGGCGTGTGGGCCGGCATCCCAAATCGCGATTTTGCATTGTGGCCCGAAAACTTTGCCGGGACCTTGAATGTCCCTGCGCCAAAAATGTTCATCTTTTGGAATGCGGACCTTGAAACTGAGAATGCTCTTAAAGAACTCTACCCAAATGGCGTCTTGAACCGCTATACTTCGGCGACGCTTGGCAAAGATTTTATGATCTTTATGGTTGAGAGATGATCGTCATTGCGAGGAGGGTGCTCTTCCCGACGAAGCAATCCCCAACACATGTGGGAGATTGCTTCGGGCTAAGAACAAGAGCGCCCTCGCAATGACGTAAGGTGATATGAACGAAAAACGCTCATGGCTGTATGACCTTCTTTTTATCCTCGTCCTGCTGATGGCGGGATATTTGCGATTGGCAGGGTTCAATTGGGGCGAGGGCTATCACCAGCATCCGGACGAGTTGTTTTTGACAGGTGTTGTAAATAATTTACGCGCACAGGCTTGTGATGACCCGCTCATCCCGGTGGATAGTTGTCCGGAAGACCAGAAGCATTGGTTGAGCATCGGCGAATATTTTGACACCGACACATCCACGCTCAGCCCATACAACCGCGGAAATGCTTTCTTTGTGTATGGCAATCTGCCAATGAATTTGATCCGTCTTAGCATGGAATTGACGGGCAACGATGATTTCGGTAATTCAAAATTCTTTGCGCGGCAGGTATCGGCACTGGCAGATTTACTCACCATATTTTTGCTTTATTTAATCGTTTCAAGTTTGTACGGTCGGAAGGTTGGCCTGCTTGCCGCAACTTTCTCCTCACTGACCGTGATGCAGATTCAGCAATCTCATTTTTTCACAACAGACCTCTTCACGAACCTGTTCATGTTTTTGGCGCTGGCGTTTACGGTGAAGATTGTGGACTATCGGGAATTGGGAATCGGGAGTCGGGAATCGGACGACTCCCGACTCTCGATTCCCGATTCCTGCAACACGCATTCTATATCAGCCATCATCCGCTCCCCGCTCTTCCTGCTCAGCATTGGCTTTGGTGTTTCGCTAGGCATGGCGATGGCATCCAAGATCAATGCGGCGGCGCTGGCGATTGCCTTGCCGGGTGCGTTTGCTGTCCGCTATTTTCTGTATGACCGCCACAAATCAGTGACCACTGATCACTGGTCACTGATCACTGCCTTTCTCATCGCGGGCGGGGTTGCAACCCTCATCTCCTTCCGCATCTTCCAGCCGTATGCTTTTGATGGTTTGAGACTTAATCCGCAATGGGTTGCGAACATAAGCGAAGTGCGGACGCAGGCCTCCGGCGAAGCCGATCTGCCCTGGAATTTGCAATGGGCGCGGCGTTCGCATTTATATTCATTTGAAAACTTGACCATTTGGGGGCTTGGGCTTCCGCTTGGCATTCTCGCCTGGGCCGGCTTTCTGCTGATGGGCTGGCGCATCTTCAAAGGGGAATACAAGCATTTGTTGTTGTGGGGCTGGACTGCGTTCTATTTCCTCTGGCAGTCGCTTCAATTCAACCCCACCATGCGTTATCAATTGCCGATCTATCCACTGTTGTGCATGATGGCGGCCTGGTTCATTTTTGAGGTGGTATATTTAAATAAGACCATTGACGATAGACAACAGACCACGAGGCAAACGGTCCGCCGTCTATCGTCAGTGGTCGCAGGTTTTATTGGCGTCACAGTTTTAATACTTACTGCCATTTGGGCTTTTGCCTTTCAAAGCATTTACCTGCGTGACGAAACCCGCATGGCGGCTTCCCGCTGGATCTATCAAAACGCGCCGGGCCCCGTCAACCTGCGGATTGAAACTACAGATCAAGGCATTTATAGCCAGCCTTTACCCATGCCAGCGGAACTGGTCATCACAACGGACACACCTTACAACCTGACATTTTCCCCGAATCGCGATGGACAGATTTCAGAGGTCTCTCTTGGACACGCACGCGACTCAGTCTCTGCTCCCATCGTACTGACTCTTGCTCCCGCCTCCGAACCGGACCGTGTGCTTGCGCGCGCCTCCGAACTGCTGGATTCAACACTGACGAATGATCCGCGCGGTCCATCAGTCTCTTTGACCTTTGACCGCGTTGTGCCCGTCATCAAAGGTCAGTTATACAATTTGAAGATAGAAACATTGGGAAACGGACTTACCATCAGCGGCTCCAACCTCGCCAATGAAACCGATTACGACTGGGGACTGCCCTTCCGCATTGATAATTATGATCCCTTTGGCGGTATCTATCGCGGTGACTTGATCCTGCAAGTGTACTGGCCGGACGACGCAAATAAATTAACCCGCTTTATGGATACGCTCTCCTTGGCTGATTACATTATTATCCCCACCAATCATCAGTACGCGCAGATCACACGTCTGCCCGAAAGATATCCGCTGACGACCTTGTATTATCGGGAATTGCTTGGCTGTCCTGCTAACGAAAATGTCATCGAATGTTACCGCGTGGCGCAGCCCGGACAATATGAAGGCAATCTTGGCTTTGAATTGGTTGAGGTTTTTGAATCCTATCCAACATTGGGCTCGTTGGTCATTAACGATCAAGCCGCTGAAGAGGCTTTCACTTTTTACGATCATCCCAAGGTGTTGGTCTTCAAAAAAACAAATGATTTCAATTCAGCCAAAGTGCAAGGCATTCTCAGCGCAGTGGATTTGACGAATGTGGTCAGTTTCACGCCCAAACAGGCCAGCGATTACAAAGATTTGATGCTGCCCGGGACCCGCCTGTCCCAACAGCGCACGGGCGGGACATGGTCTGAATTATTTGATTATGATTGGATTCAAAATAAATACCCTATCGTTGGCGTTTTACTTTGGTATTCATTTATTTTCGTTCTCGGACTCTTCGCCTATCCCATTGCGCGGCTTGCATTACCGGGATTAAAACAATATGCCTATCCATTGGGCAGGATTGTCGGCTTGGTTCTGCTGGCATGGATCGCATGGATGGGCGGTTCTGTGGGCGTGCCGTACACGCGAGTCTCCATCAGCGCGGCGTTTGCCATTGTCGCTATGGCAGGCCTCGGCTTGTGGGTGATGCGCAGAAACCAGTTCAAAGACGAGTGGAATGCCAACCGCAGATTCTTCGTCATAGTGGAGATTCTCTTTTTCGTCTTCTTCCTGATCGATCTGCTGATCCGCCTCGGCAATTCGGATATGTGGCATCCAGCCAAGGGCGGCGAGCGGCCGATGGATTTTTCGTATTTCAACGCGGTTTTGAAGAGTGAAAGTTTTCCGCCCTATGACCCCTGGTTTGCGGGCGGGTATATCAATTATTACTATTACGGTTTTGTGCTGGCTGGCACGCCGGTAAAATTGCTTGGCATTGTGCCTTCGATTGCCTACAATTTTATTTTGCCGACCTGGTTTGCGTTGATCGCAGCGGGCGCGTTTGCGATTGGGTATTCAATTGTTGAAGGTCAAAAGCCTGCCCTGAGTAAAGCCGAAGGGTCAAAGGTCGAGGAAGAGCGACTTTCGACTTTCGACTTTCGACTTGTTTCTGGTCTCGCCGCTTCTTTCATGACCCTCTTGATTGGCAACCTCGGTACGATTCGGTTGCTCTTCAACGGTTTCCAGCGCATCGCCGCGCCGGGCGGACTTGTGCCAGTGGATACGGGCTTTTCCCAAAAGTGGATTTGGGCGATCCAGGGCTTATTCAAGTCATTTGGCGGCGACTTGCTCCCGGTTGGCCGCGGTGACTGGTATTGGTTCCCAAGCCGTGTGATCCCCGCGCCAAATGATGTCGAACCGATCACCGAATTTCCGTTGTTCACCTTTCTATACAGCGACATGCACGCGCACATGCTCGTGATGCCGATCACGTTATTCATCATTGCGTGGGCTGTTTCATTCATCAAATCGCGTGCTGAAATGAGCCGCACGGAATGGTTCGCTACATTCGGCATCGGCGCATTGATGATCGGCGCATTGAAGCCAACGAACACATGGGATTTATATACCTACTTCCCGCTCGCTGCAATTGCGGTGGCTTATACCCTGTATCGAAATCCCCTCACCACTTTGACAGGCTCAGTGCACCGCCTAACCCTCTCCCGAAGGGCTGGGGATGAGGGCTGGCTTTGGCGAGCCCTCGTTGCCGTGGGCGCAATTGCTATTTTATATATTCTCGGCTCCCTTTTGTATGCGCCGTTCACCTATTGGTATGGACAGAGTTATGGTGCAATAGATTCGTGGAAAGGCTCGCATACACCTATTTCTTCCTACCTCACGCAATGGGCTTTGTTCCTCTTTATCATTACGGCATGGCTGGCGTGGGAAACGCGCGAATGGATGGCATCCACGCCGGTTTCACGTATAGGCAAACTCCGTGATTATGTGGTGGCCTTGGAAGTTTCGCTGGCCGTCTTAATTGCCATGCTGGTCTTCTTCGGAGTGGAAGGTGTCCGTATAGGCTGGCTGGCATTGCCTCTCGCCGCCTGGGCAGGGATTCTCATTCTGCGTCCGGGGTTGCCCGATGTCAAACGCGCCGTGTTGTTGATGATCGGCACGGCATTGACGCTTACTCTAGCCGTCGAAGTGGTTGTGCTCGTTGGCGATATTGGACGCATGAACACTGTCTTCAAGTTGTATTTGCAAGCGTGGATGTTGCTCGCTGTCAGTGCGGCCGCGTCCCTAGGCTGGTTGTTGAATGTCTTTCCCTTCTGGCGGCTGCGCTGGCGCACAATTTTCCAATCTGGTATTACCATTTTAATGACGGGCGCGTTTATGTTCACCATTACGGCCACAAGCGATAAGATCAGTGACCGTATTACGCCGACCGCCCCACATAATTTGGACAGCCTGACCTTCATGAATTTCTCCCAGCATTGGGATGGCAATTTGATGGACTTAAGCGAGGATTATCGCGCCATCCGTTGGATGCAGGATCATGTAGTGGGTTCGCCTGTGATCGTGGAAGCCAATTGCACTGAATATCGCTGGTGCACGCGCTTTACGATTTATACAGGACTGCCGGGTGTTGTCGGTTGGAATTGGCATCAACGTCAGCAACGCGGTATTTTCGCGCCGAGTGTTCAAGAGCGGGTCAATCAAGTGGGTCTCTTTTATTCCTCACCCGATATTGACCAAGCCTTGAGTTTTCTGAAAAAATATGACGTGAAATATTTTGTTGTTGGTCAGCTTGAGCGCAATATCTATCCGCCGATTGACCCTGAAATAGACGGCTTTGCAAAATTCGAACAGTTCAACGGAAATTATTGGAACGCCGTCTATCGCGATGAAAATACGATAATTTATGAAGTCACCCCGTAGAACTTAATTACCAATACCCAATTACGTGATTGGGTATTGGTAAGGAGATAATCTTGATTCTGCACATTACATCCAAACAAGAATGGCTTGAAGCTCAACAACGCGGCGAATATCTTGCGCCAAGTTTAGATACCGAAGGATTCATCCACTGCTCCACTGAAAAACAGGTCTTGCATGTCGCCAATGCTTTTTATGCCGGGCGTACTGACCTCGTGTTGTTAAAACTCGACGAAGCAAAACTCATGCCCGAGCTTAAGTGGGAGCCGCCTGCTGGATCGCCTGCTCCGGGCATTTCCGAATCTGATTCATTTCCGCATATCTTTGGTCCGATCAACTTAACCGCAGTCGCCTCCGTGCTGGACTTTGAGCCTGATTCTGCACAAGGAACATTTTCTCTCCCTTCGACATTACTGCCTTCCGATCACTGATAACTGATAACTGATCACTAATTACTAATTACTAATTACTAATTACTGGCAACTGGTCACTGATGACTGCATTTTTCACCTGGTACATCATCCTCACGCTCCTCGGCTGGCTAACCTTTCCGCTGGCCTTTTATTTATTCCCCGCACTGACAGATCGAGGATACACCCTCGCGCGCGCCGCGGGTTTGTTGATCTGGGGATA
>DATEDD010000005.1:0-5005 GCA_035286565.1 Anaerolineales bacterium | reverse complement strand
AATCGTGATTGACCAGACCTTCTTTTACGATCACGTGCGCCATCGCAGAAAAGACAGGCACATTCGTGCCAGGCTTGAGGGGAAGCCACATTTCGGCAAAATCAACCAGGTCAATGCGGCGCGGATCAATCACGATCATCTTCGCGCCATATTTTCTTACAGCTTCTTTCATTTGCAATGCAATGATTGGATGATTCTCACCTGTGTTCGAGCCAGTGACAATGAAGACATCGTTTTGAATTACCTGTGAAGCAGTATTACTCATTGCGGAAGAGCCGGTCGCTTGTTGAAGAGCAACCACCGAACCCGCATGACACAAGCGTGTGCAATGATCCACGTTATTGGTGCGGAAAATTGCGCGGTACATCTTCTGCAAAAGATAATTGTCTTCGTTGGTGGCTTTGGCACAAGCATAGACTGCCATTGCATCCGAACCATCGCGTTTGTAGATTCTGGTAAGGTTGTCAGCGACGATGTTGAGGGCGGTGTTCCAGTCGGTTTCGACCCAATCAAAGGACGATGGACCGTTGACGGTGGACGATGGGAATTGACTGCGGTCTATGGTCTGTGGTCCATCGTCAAGGAGGTATCTTCTCACCAATGGAGTCGTCACCCGCTTTGGATGATATACATAATCATAACCAAAACGTCCCTTTACGCACAGATTGCCGTGATTGACAGGTGAATCAAATGGAGAAGTAACTTTAAAGATATGCTCATCTTTAACATGTAACTGTAAATTGCATCCCACGCCGCAGTATGGGCAGGTTGATGTGACAACGCGATCTGCTTTAATCATCGTTCCTCCAAACCAGTCAAAGGTCGAAAGTCCAAAGTCATCACGACCTTTGATCTTTGACTTTTGACTTTTGTTTTCTACCCGTATTCAAAACCGAAATTTCCTGCGGACTCATGCCCTGCTCCAATAAAAATTCGCGCTTGGGTTTCAACGCGCCAGTCGGGCAGACTGCAATACATTGTCCGCATAACACGCACGAAGTCTCAGGAATCGATTTATCGAAGAATGTGCCGATCTGGGTTTCAAATCCGCGCCCATCGAAGTTGATCGCGAAAGTATATTGCGCGTCTTCGGCGCACACTTGCACACAACGCCAGCACAACAGGCACTTCGAGTAATCACGCACGTACATCGGATTATCGTCCTTGACATCCGACTCGCGGCGTTCGGCATCGGGGAATCGATTCGGGTCAGCATTGTAATCTTTCATCATGTTCTGGATTTCTGGCGTTTCTGATAAATCCATTGTGGAATCCAGCATCTCTAAAATCGTTTTTCGCGAGCGGATGACTTTCTCGCTTCGCGTCTGGACCTTCATGCCTGCTGCTACCTTGACGATACAAGCTGGTTGGAGCACTCTCTGCCCCTCCACTTCGACGACGCAGATTCGGCAGAGCGCATTCGCTGTAGTCGCTTCGTGGTAGCAGATGGTGGGAATATCCTTCCCTATTTCACGCGCCACTTCAAGCAAAGTTTTGTCTTGATCGGCAGTTACTTCCTGTCCGTCAATTGTTAGTGTAATCGTCATAAGTTCACCTTGTATGTCGTAGGTCAAAGGTCAAAAGTCAAATTTATTTTTTCTTAGTTGTTGTTTTCTTGCTTTTCGTCGCCGTTGCTTTTGTTACCTTCTTTACCGTTTTCGGCTTCGTCTTTGAGACCTTTGACACTTTAGACACTTTCTGATCTTCAACCTTCAACCTTTGATCTTCAACGAAAAGTTCCGGCCACAACTTCATCGCGGACAAAACTGCACTGGCCGCCGTTTGGCCCAGGCCGCACAAACTCGCGTCTGTCATCGTCCAGCCGACATCTTCCAGACGAACAAAGTCATCAGGTAACACATCCCCTTTGGCGACGCGATTCAAAATCTCCATTTGACGTTGCGTACCCATCTGGCAGGGGTAACATTTGCCGCAGGATTCATGCGCAAAGAATTTACCCAGTCGCTTTAAAACATTGCGAATATCACGCGTTTCATCGAAGACCATAACTACGCCTGAACCAAGCGGAAGCCCGGCTACGCGCAAATCTTCAAAAGTCAATTTCAAATCCAAATGAGCGGTTGTGGCAAATGCACCGGCCGCGCCGCCGAATAAAACTGCCTTGAGGGGTTTTTTACCCGCAATATCTCCCGCCATCTTGAGTAAATCGCGCAAAGTCACCCCAAATGGAATTTCATACAAACCTGGCTTTACAACATCACCGGAAACACAAAATAATTTTGGTCCCGAAGATTTTTCGGTACCCATTTTGCGATATTCAGCAGAGCCTTTGGAAATAATCAATGGCACGTTGCAAAGTGTTTCGACATTATTAATGACAGTCGGTTTATCAAATAATCCATTTGTCGTTGGGAAGGGCGGCTTCACGCGCGGAAATCCGCGCTTCCCTTCGATCGATTCAAACAGCGCAGTCTCCTCGCCACAGATATACGCTCCCGCACCAACGCGGATTTCAATATCAAAGTGTTCTCCAAGATAACCAGCTGTCCGTGCTTCACCCAATGCGTTTTCGAGGACAGGCACAATGTATGGATATTCCCCACGAATATAAATATAGCCTTTGCTCGCGCCAATGGCATACGCGCAGATACACATGCCCTCAATCGTAAGGTGCGGATCATCCAACAATAAAATTCTGTCTTTGAATGTGCCGGGCTCGGATTCATCTGCGTTGCAGATGACATATTTCTGCGAACCATCTGCTTTTGCCGCACCTTCCCATTTGACTCCCGTTGGGAATGCCGCACCGCCTCGTCCGACAAGTCCGCTGGCTTTGATCTCGGCGATCACATCTTCGGTTTTTTTCTTTAACGCTTTTTTATATGCGGAGTATTCGCCGTATTTTGCAAGAGTCGTTGTGCCCTCGCCGCAATTGGAAGTTAACTCACGGATTTGACCATAGACCATGGATGATGGATGATATTCTTCTTTTGTACCATCGCCTATCGTCGATTGTCCATTGTCCATCGTCCAAACTGCTGGGGCCAGGTCACAAAGCCCAAGGCATGGACTCTGCTCAATGGTTAGAGACAGGTCTCCAGTCGTCTGACCCGGCTTCACATCATAATGTTTGCAAAGATCGTTGAGGAGTCGATCCGCGCCCTTAAGCGCACAGGCCGGGTCAGTACAAACTCTGATAAATTTTTTACCGACCTGTTCGTTGTAAAAAAGAGAATAAAATTCGATGACGCCATGCACTTCCGCCAAAGGAATCCGCAAGGATTTTGCAACTTCACTGGCGACTTCCTGAGGAAGCCAGCCATAAATTTTTTGAGCCGCATGCAAGGCAGGCAACAGCCCCGAGCGGCCTAAAGGGATATAGGATTCAATTGCAGGTTTTAGTGGGGTGAGATCAATTTCAGACATGGATGCTCCAATATGCCGAGTATAACCGAAAGGAAAATGATTTCACGAATAACGACACACGCATATTTTTCATTGGGCTTGTATTAGTGACAATCATCGTGACTTTCAAGACTTCCGAAATCCCCATTAATTATATATAATATATAATCATGGCGTCAATACTGGAAAAAGAACTCACCCACAAACCCCTTAAAGAAGAAATTTACGATGCACTCCATCGTCAAATCATCGCGGGCAAATACGGGCCTGGCGATTGGTTACGCCAGGAGGATATCGCCAGTCAAATGGGTGTGAGCATGACGCCAGTGCGCGAAGCGCTTGATCTGTTGGTATCCGCGGGTCTTGCAGAGCGTGTCCCCTATCGCGGCGTGCGGGTGCGCAACATGTCCACACAGGATGTTGTCGAAGCCTATGGTTTGAGGCTCGTACTCGAGGCAGTCACCACACGAGAAGCGGTGAATCACATCACACAGGAGCAGATCGCGGGTCTTGAAAAAATATTGAATGAGATGACAAAATTTGTCGAACTGAACGATATGCCACGCGAACGTCAATTGAGCCGCGAGTTTCATTCTGCCATCGCCGAGGCATCCGGCAATCAATTATTGATCAAACTTTATGCTGTTACTGCCAATGCATTTCCTGATTGGCTATTATACGAGGCGTTATATCGCAAACCCGAACTGCTTGCGGGCAGTGTGACTCAAACTCATAACGAACACAGAGCTATTGTAGATGCTCTCGCAGAACATGATGCCGATCAAGCGGTACAAGCTTCCATTGAACATGTTCTGGATTCTGGTAAATGGCTTAAGGAATATCTCAACATCCCTGCGGAACTGTTGAGGGAAAAAGAAAAACAAGTAATTCATTTAATAAAGAATTCAATATAAGGAGGCGGTATGTCAGAAGAACTATACAAAGAAATGGCGCAATGTATTATTGATGGCGACTCGGATATAGCCATCGAGCTTGCGAAAAAATCCATCGAATTAAATATGCACCCATTGGAGACGATCACAAAAGGATTCGTGGTCGGAGTCAATTATATTGGTGACCAGTTTGGCTTGGGCGAAGCGTTCCTGCCTGAACTGGTGATGGCAGGCGAGGCGATGAAAGCCGCAATTGCCGTGTTGGAGCCTGAGCTGCTCAAACTCGGTGAATCCCGCCAGATGCTGGGACGTGTAGTTCTCGCCACCGTCGAAGGCGACATTCACGAGATCGGCAAGACTCTCGTTGGCACCATGTTGAGCGCTTCCGGTTTTGAAGTCGTTGACCTCGGCGTGGATCAACCCGCAGACAAGATCATCGGCAAAGCGCTTGAGATCAATGCAGATATCATCGGTATGAGCGCGTTGTTAACCACAACCATGGTGCGTCAACGTGAAGTGATCGAAGAGCTGGACAAGGAAGGCTTGCGACCACGCATCAAAGTAATGGTTGGCGGTGCTCCGATCACCCGCGACTGGGTCACAAAGATCAAAGCTGATGGGTATTCAGAAGATGCGATTGGCGCAGTAAAGATCGCCAAGGAATTGGTCGGCAAGGCAGGTCAGTGACATCGTCATTGCGAGGGCGTTAGCCCGAAGCAATCTCCCACTTAATTGGAGATTGCTTC
>DATEDD010000004.1:0-6308 GCA_035286565.1 Anaerolineales bacterium | reverse complement strand
GATTGATAATTTGCGCACCGCATATTATTCTTGTATCGAGATCTAATGGGTCGAATTAATTACTCGCCTTACGCACTACCGTGATTCCCTGAGCGGAGCGAAGGGTCTCTGAGAGAATCGTAGAGACCCTTCGCTCCGCTCAGGGCGACATTTCTATAAAAGCGTGAAAGCGCGTAAGGTGAGTTAATCAATAAACCTGTATTTGATCAAAGTCCACACCGCTTCAAAGGCATCGTGTAACTTGATCTTCTTGCCCTGTGTATAATCACGCGGATTAAAAGTAATCGGTACTTCAAAAATACGGAAATTACGCTTGAGTATTTTGGCGGTGAACTCTGGCTCGAAATCGAAACTGTTGGCGCGGAAGGTGACACCCTCAATGACCTGACGCTTAAATACTTTATACCCTGTTTCCATATCGGTCAGAATGGTATTGTATAGAATGTTCGTCATAAAGGTCAACATTCTATTGGCAACCATATGCCAGAACATGGTGACGCGATGTGAGCCGCCCAGAAAGCGGGAGCCGTAGACCACATCTGCAAGACCTTCCTGGATCGGTTTCAGTAATTCGGGGTAATCGCGAGGATCATATTCCAGGTCGGCATCTTGAATGAGGAGCACGTCGCCTTTTGCGGCAGACATACCGGTGCGAACTGCCGCGCCCTTGCCCTGGTTTTTTTCATGCAGGATGACCCGCACGCCTTTTTTTCCATCCAGTTTTTTTAGAATAGCCCGTGTGCCATCTTTTGACCCATCGTCAACCACAAGGATCTCATGGGCAAGTTTGGTGCCTTGCACCCGCTTCAGGATGGTTTCGATACTTTCGACTTCATTGTAAACAGGGATTATGACTGAAAGTTTCATTTGGACGGATTATAAACGAAAAGCAGTATAATCAGTTTGTAACAAAAAAATTCCCCACATGGGATGGTGATTATTATGGCATCATACACAGGACAAATGCCCGCACCTGTCGGCGGTTTTTCACCCCCGCAGATCAATAGTCTTGAAGACACAGGTCTCTCCCCGCTCTGGTTGCAGGACCTGATCCTAAAAGTCCTATATTTTCGTGGTTATTTGACCGGATTCAAGATCGCAGAAGAGATCGCTTTGCCCCTGGCAGGTGTCACGGACCAGTTGCTCACCATATTAAAGCAGGAAAAATTTATTGAAGTGAAATCTTCACAGGGCGGTTTGGGCGATGGCGCTTACACTTATGGAATTACCAGCGCCGGCATATTACGCGCGCGTGAAGCCATGGAGCGCAGTCAATATGCCGGCCCGGCCCCCGTGCCTTTTGAAATGTATAACGAAGCCATTCGCCGCCAGAAAAGTGGACGATTAACCGTTAACTCGCGCTCCATGCGCCAGATCCTTTCGCAATTGGTGATTTCAGAATCCACATTCCAAAGGCTCGGTCCGGCGCTTAACTCGGGGTCATCCATTTTTATGTATGGACCGCCCGGAAACGGAAAGACCAGCATCGCCCGCGCTTTTGGCAACCTCGTCCTCAGCCAAAACATGTACATTCCTTATGCCCTGTATTTGGATGGACAGGTCATAAAAGTATACGATGCGGTCAGCCATACCCTTTCGCCAGATACCGATCTGATCAACGACAGCGTCTTTACAGGCGGACTGCGCTCCAATACCCGCCATGATCCACGCTGGGTAAAAATTCGCAGACCCTTCATTGTCGTTGGCGGCGAATTAACCCTTGAAGGTCTCGATCTGGTCTTCGACGATACAACCAAATTTTATGAAGCCCCATTTCAAGTGAAAGCCAATGGGGGCATTTTGTTGATCGATGACTTCGGCCGCCAGCAGGTCCGCCCGCGCGACCTGTTAAATCGTTGGATCGTTCCACTTGAAAACCGCGTGGACTATTTGCGTTTGCACACCGGCCGTAAAGTGGAAGTACCGTTTGATGTCTTGATCGTTTTCTCCACGAACCTGCCGCCAAAAGATCTGGTGGATGAAGCCTTCCTGCGCCGTCTGCGCCACAAGATTGAAATTGGCGACCCATCCTTTGAAGAGTATCGCGAAATCTTCAAACGTGTTTCCAAGGATAGAAACATCGAATACAACGATCAGGGTTTGGCCTATCTTTTGCAGGAATGGTATATCAAACGCAACCGCAAATTGCGCGCCTCCCATCCACGCGATTTGTGCGACCAGATCATTGACATCGCCTCCTATCTTGCCGTGCCGCCCGTCATGTCCCGCGAGATGATTGACCATGCCGGCAAGGCTTATTTCGTGGATATATAAACCGCTTCATACTTGACCGAAACCTGATACGCATGTTTGAAAATTTTCCCACCCCCATCATTCTCGCCCATCGCGGCGACCTGGCACACGCGCCGGAGAATACCCTGCCGTCATTTTCGCAAGCCATCCAAAAGGGCGCCGACGGCGTGGAGCTGGACGCGAAACTGACCCGCGATGGTCATGTCATTGTCATTCACGATTCCAGCGTTGACCGCACGACAAACGGAAAAGGAAAAGTTGCATCCTTATTGCTTGAAGAAATTCGCAAGCTGGATGCAGGCAAATGGTTCAACGAAAAATTTGCCGGCACAAAAGTCCCTTTGCTTGAAGAAGTATTTGAAACCGTGAACAGGGATAAATTGATCAACATTGAATTGACCAATTATTCGACCCCGCGTGATGGGCTGACAGAAAAAGTATGCGAGTTGATCAAACACCACAACAACCAAAGCCAGATCATCTTCTCATCCTTTTTCGCATCCAATTTGAAGAAGGCCGCTCTGCTCAGTCCTGAAGTGCCGCGTGGTCTGCTCGCCATGCCAGGCCTGATCGGTTTGTGGGCGCGCTCTTTTGGATTTATGTTTGGGGATTATCAAGCCCTCCATCAACATATCTCCAGCACAAGCAGGGAGCAGATGCAGCGCGCACATCGCCTTAAACGCCGTGTGCATGTGTGGACAGCGAATACACCCGCCGAAGTAAATCAGCTCAAAGAGTGGGGTGCTGATGGCATCATTACCGATGACCCCGAAACTGCGTTGCGGGCACTCGGGAGGGGTGTGTGAGTCACTGTTTCGTAGGATACCGGGATCAGGTTGAGGCGGAGAGCGAAGCGAATATCAGCGTGGCGCCGTTCATTGAGCGGCGTCCGTTTTATCTAAGTTATGCTCCAGCCGCCCGTCCCCGGCGGTGTTTGCAGGGTAAATCTTGCGCCGAGGACGGCGCAAGGAGCAACTTGTCGAAGTTGTGTTATAAATAAATCAATGCGATTGACCCGATTTTTTTTACTGGTACTCTTTCTTGTCACGCTCGTGCCAATGCCGGTGCAGGCTCAATCCCCCACGCCTCCTGCGGCGATTCGGCTTATATTGGATAGGATGACCCCGGAGGAACGCATTGGGCAATTATTCCTGGTATCTTTTAATGGAACGGATACGAGCGCGGCTTCACAGATCCATGATCTGATTGTCCGTTATCATGTGGGGGGCGTTATTCTACAAGCCGGAAATGATAATTTCTCGGCCACGAATACTTTAATACAAACTCACGAGCTTATTGATGGTTTGCAACGATTGGAATGGGATGCCACTGTACAACCAGTGAAAGACCCTGTCACCGGGCAGATACTTAACCCTGCCTATGTTCCGCTTTTTATTGGAAGTACGGAAGAACAGGATGGTTATCCAACGGATCAGATCCTGAATGGCTTGACTTCCCTGCCGAGTGAAATGGCCATTGGAGCAACCTGGAATACAGAACTCGCTGAAAAAGTGGGGCAGGTACGGGGAGGCGAGCTTACCGCGCTTGGATTTAATCTGTACATTGGTCCGTCTCTGGATGTATTGGAAAATCCTTCAAGTTCAGGCGGTGACCTGGGCACGCGCGCCTTTGGCGGTGACCCATTTTGGGTGGGAGAAATGGGACGCGCCTATGTGGCTGGTTTGCATCAGGCCAGCAACAATAAACTGCTGGTGATCGCCAAGCACTTTCCCGGTGTGGGCGGCGCTGACCGATTGCCTGAATTGGAGGTTTCCACTGTTCGAAAATCTCTTGAGCAATTGAAACAGATCGAGTTGGCTCCGTTTTTTGCAGTGACAGGCAATGCCGTTTCCCCGGAAACAACGGTGGATGGTTTGCTCGTTTCACATATCCGCTATCAGGGCTTTCAGGGAAATATCCGTGCAACCACGCGCCCGATTAGTTTTGACTCGCAGGCTTTGAATCAGATTCTGGTATTACCTCAGTTTTCCACCTGGTATTCTGAAGGCGGTCTGTTGGTCAGTGATAACCTTGGCACGAGCGCAGTCAGCGATTTCTATACCTCAGGGGGTGGTCAGTTTTCTGCGCGTGTCGCCGCGCGGGATGCCTTTCTGGCAGGCAATGATCTTTTATATCTTGGTAATATTAAATCGAATGATGCTCCGGATACTCAGACAACCATCACCCGTATTCTCGATTTCTTTGCGCAGAAGTATCGCGAAGATTCGGCATTCGCTTCACGGGTGGATGCGTCTTTGGCGCTCATCCTGGCCGCAAAATTGGATTTGTACGGAAATTTCACCCTTGGAAATGTAACCGTTTCTGATACCGGACTGGCCGGGCTTGGCGCAGCGACGGATGTCACTTTTGATGTTGCCCGCAACTCAGCAACACTGATCAGCCCTGATTTGCAGGATATCACCGCCAGCATGCCGCTTCCGCCTCAACCTGACGAGCGGCTGGTCTTTATTACAGATTCTACAACCATAAAACAATGCACAGATTGTGTTCCGCAGTCGCTGCCGGCGGTGGATGCGCTGAAGAATGCCATCCTGCAACTTTATGGACCTCAGAGCGGAAATCAAATTGAAGATTTTAGAATGGCATCCTACTCACTTCAAAATTTACAGGACCTGCTCGATACCCCGGATAACAACCAATTCATATCTGATGCATTGAGTGTCGCAGATTGGATCGTTATCTCCATTAACGATGCATCGCAAGGACAGCCCGCCCTCATCAGCCGTTTTTTGCGCGAGCGCCCGACCCTTCTGCGTGATAAGTATGTGATCCTGTTTGCTTTTGGCGCGCCGAATTATTTTGATACGACCACCATTTCCAAATTCACTGCCTATTACGCGCTTTACAGCAAACAACCTCAATTCATAGATGTGGCCGCGCGTCTGCTTTTTCAGGAATTGACACCCATTGGCGCTTCGCCGATATCCATTTCCGCTGTTGGATACGATTTGATCTCCGTCATGGCGCCAGATGCAGCGCAGATCATTCCGCTCTTTCTGGACCTCGCGCCTGTTCCTGTTACCCCCGGCTCTTCACTTACACCCGAGCCGACTCCGATTCCTCTCTTCCGAATTGGAGACACCATTGCCATACGAACCGGTGTCATCAAAGATAATAATGGACATCCCGTTCCGGATGGAACGGTGGCGCAATTCTCAATGATGCTGACTGGGGAGGGCGGCGGGATTCTAAAGCAGGTGGAAGCGATCACGACCCAGGGTGTAGCGCATGCCGCATTCGGTTTGGACAAACCCGGTCTGCTCGAAATCCGGGTTGCCAGTGAACCTGCCGTCATTTCCGAAGTTCTGCAGTTGGATGTCTCTCAGTCCGGTGCCGTGGCGGTTACGGTGGTTGTGCCAGAATTGACCCAATCTATAGAGCCGACTCCTGCTGCCCCGGTTGTTGAAGAAGAAGACGGCTATATTTCATTGGACGGCTATCCGCGATTCTCAGCCTGGTTGGTAGTCATGTTCCTGGTCTTATGCAGCGCCGGTCTTGCTTACTGGGTTGCCATTCGGGTGACACAGCGCCGCTCTGCCTTGCGCTGGGCGTTGGGCGTCCTGTTGGGCGGGCTTATCGCTTATAACTTCCTTGCCTTCGGATTGTTTGGAATAGCGAACTGGCTGATAAACGCGCAATTTTCAGGCGTGATTACCTTCGTATTTCTGGGGGAATTGCTTGGTTTTGTGGGGGGCTGGTTGTGGTCGCGCAGATAAAGTTGAGAAATCCATCCTGCATATTGCGTAAGTATTTCGCGGAGCATTCTCTATCGTCAACTAAATCATGAGACGCTGATCACGCACGCGAAGCGACCAGCCTATCAATGGACTTGTCCACCGACTCGACCTCGCGTGTGAGACGATCTGTTTCCTGTGCGAGACCCTAAAGGTTTTTCCCGCTGACTCTCGTCCTGTTATGTCAGACCGTCCTGCCAGACATGACGATGGTTGACGAAGGAAACCTTTAGGGTCTATGACTCCGATCTTAATTTCATCTTCCGTCAACCCATACAACTCACGCGAAGCGACCAACCC
>DATEDD010000003.1:0-2788 GCA_035286565.1 Anaerolineales bacterium | reverse complement strand
GCCTGCTTTAAATAACCCAATGCTTTTTGAGTCTCCACCTCAGACATTTTTTCAGCATATTCCCTCGCACCTTCATCCTCAAGCAAGGCGGATACTTTCAGCACATCCTTCCCTGTGATCGGGCCCTTTCTCCACCTTTTGGCAAATTCACCATTTTTTTCGAGGGCGAACAGTATCGGCAATGAATTTTTTCCTTCTACGAGGTCGCTTGCGGTAGATTTCCCAGTGACAGTTTCATCCCCCCAAATACCAAGGATATCATCTTGTACTTGAAATGCACGACCAAGGTGATACCCAAATAAGCGATAGGACTCCTGCTTGGACTCATTCGCGTAACCAAGAAGTGCCCCGATATGGGTACAACTGGAAAGCAGGGCAGAGGTCTTGCCACCGATCATCGGCCAATAATCTTCCATACCCAGATCCTTGCGCTTTTCATAGGACATATCGAGGTATTGACCGCGGGTCAGATCGAGGCAATTCTCATTAAGAATCCCCGCCGCTTTTACAACGATCTCAGCAGGATAATATTTTGCCAGATCCAGAATGGCTTGATTTGCAATTACAAACAACGCATCACCAACATTGATCGCCATTGGCGCACCCCATTTGGCCCAGACAGTTGGTCGTCCGCGCCTCATAACTGAGTTATCTTGAATATCATCGTGGACGAGTGAAAAATTATGGATCAGTTCAATTGCTGCGGCTGACGGAACTGCGTGTAGCCAATAAAAACTATCACCAACCCCAATACTTTTATCACTAATCTGACTAGCAACCACTACGAGCAAAGTCAACAACGAGCGAATACGTTTCCCTGCCGCATGTGAACCGGCGCCTTCACCCGTCCAGCCCATATGATAGGTGAGCATCTCGTGAAATTGACGGTTACGCGGTTGGTCGAGTCTTGCGACCTGGCGTTTCAGTTCTTTTTCAATTGCTTCAAGCATGGATTGTTGGAGATTATTGTTCATATCTTACTTTCCATTAATTGATAATTTTTCCAGGGCCTTGCTTAATTGCTTTGGATCTTGATAATGGATGACCTGTAGTCCGATTTTGCGCGCGGCTTCAATATTCGGGAGAGAGTCGTCAATGAACAGACATTCACCTGCCTTGCGATCGATTTTTCTTAGTGTAAATTCAAAAATAGCAGGGTCGGGTTTGACCAGTTTGTGTTCGCCGGAAATGATCAGGTCGTCAAAGCATTGCAGGAATTTATATCGGTTCTGGATCAGGCTAAACTTCTCCGCCGAAAAATTACTCAACAGGTACATCTTCCAGCCTGCCTTCTTAAGCGATTGAACTATTCGCACCGTTTCAATAATTGTATCCGAGATGCTTTCCTCCCAATGGGTGTCATACGCCTCGATCAGTTTTGTGTATTGCGGAAATCGTTTGGAAAGTTCGGCTATGCCTTCCTTGAAGGGGCGTCCTGCATCCTGAAGGGCATTCCATTCATGGAAGCGAATTTCCTCGAGAAAAGAGTCAACAGCCCTGAGGTCGGGAAAGAAGCGTTTGTACAGGTTGCGGGCATCCCATTTGACGAGCACATTTCCAAAGTCAAAGATGATGACGGCGATTGGATGGGCCATATTGAGTGGGGGATATTTTATCTCAAGATGGACGATGTCCAAAGTATGTCAAACTGGCGTTATAATCGCGCTTCTATAAATCACCTTGATCTTGGAGAATATCATTGAGCCGCATCATCAACCTGGATTCTGTTGGAAAAGAACGAACTCGTTTGACAAAGTCAATTGTATTGTGTATTCGCGAACTGGCGAAACAATCCAATGTGACCTCAGAAACAAAGGACCAGGCTGCTTTTATTGCGCTGGCTCTACAGGCCATTGCAGATGGAATTGACGTTTCCGTGGCGGCTTGGGAGAAAAGGGATTATTGGGTGAAAGCCGATAAATTCCGCATGGAGTGGATGTGGGCTGGGCAATATGCAGACAGAATGAAGAATGCCGTTCTCTCCGAAGATTGGGGGGCGCTGGCGGCTTCCCTGCCGACCATCGCGCAGAAATTTAGCAAGGTCGTCGTTTCAGATAATCATCGCTTGGGCAAGCCGTGGACGGACGCTTACACCTTGCTGGTGTTTCACCAAAAGGGCTGAGCAAAAAAATCTCCGAGTTTTTGAAAACCCGGAGATTTGCGATTAGCCTTCCTGCAATTTCTTTAGATGCTGTTTTGTGTTTTTGAGCAACTCGATCATCATATCGCGGATGTGCGGGTTAAGATAATGATTCTCGAGCGTGGAGAGTGGCAGGAAGCGCGCGCCAGCCACCACATGAATGCAATTAGAAGCGCCGCACAAACAAATGAAGGGGGCTTGCATTTCCCATTCCGTGGAAGGATAGAAGAAGGAAAGTTCTTCGTCTTTTTTTATATCGCGGCGGGCGATCATCAACATTTTATCTGTATCTAGAATGACATTAGGATCGCAGGAGTGATTGAGGGCGGCAAGTTTTCCGACGTGCGTATGTTTGTCGCGAGCGATCTGCACGGTGAAGCGGTTTGGTTTATCCATGATATTTTCACTGGGCATGGAGCAGATCACTTCACCCTTTCGGTAGGCTTGTTTTGATATTAAAGTTCTAAATTTATTTTCTGTTTTAATGCTAAGGGTTTCCATCGTTGTTGTCATTATTTTTATTCTCCTGGATGCCAATATAAATTAGTATCATATTGTTTTAGTATAGTCATAATTTATTTAATTGCAAGGGTACGAATTGCATCACGGGAAATGTTACTTTGGAGAGCATCGTTGCATCAGGGAAAA
>DATEDD010000002.1:0-3291 GCA_035286565.1 Anaerolineales bacterium | reverse complement strand
GAAGCAGAATTCCATCTGTATTTCAAACCTCTCGACGAACTTCATGGCAAATCAATTCTGACTACGACCATTTTTTGTGCTGCGCGTTCGCAATCTGCAGAGATGGGCATTCCCGCCGCATCCAGATTGATTCGCACATACTTCGCAACCTGCGGTGCTTTCTGATAATAGTAGAGCAAACTTTCCGCGACGACCTTTTCTTCTTCGACCACGCTCC
The DNA here is from genome assembly GCA_035286565.1 of Anaerolineales bacterium. Lineage (GTDB taxonomy): Bacteria > Chloroflexota > Anaerolineae > Anaerolineales > Villigracilaceae > Villigracilis. The sequence continues at coordinate 3,074 of DATEDD010000002.1, read as the reverse complement.
CGCGGCCAGCCACGCTCTTGCCGGACAGCAAGAGGCGGACCGGCGCCCCGCCCCGCAGATTTCGCCACCAGGTCCTCTCGCGCCAACTGATCACCCACAACGTATTTCCATCACGGAGATAATTTGTCGGAATCGAAATTGTTCTTCGGCTTTTGCAGCCTGTGACCGTGACCAACATCACACCCCTGCTGATCATTCCATGCAACGGTGATTTTAATAACCAGATCATCATCGGGTTGTACCACATGGCAACCTCCTTGAATAATTTTGACGCATCCTTTTCGATACCCTGCTTGTTCCAAACAGGGTATCGAAATAATTATGGCATTTTTGACAGGCATAGGCAAATGACGTTTGTCATCATTTTCAAGCAAGCACACCGCACATTCCATAATTTAAAGGCTATAATTTATTCAAATCAAAGTTCCCCTGGAGCCTGCCATGTCAAACGTCTTTGCATCCCCCCACCCGCTTGTTGCCCACAAACTATCACGTCTGCGAGATAAAAATACAGAACCCAAGAAATTCCGCGAACTGGTACGCGAGATTGCCGCACTCCTGGCATATGAAGCCACTGCCGATTTGGCTGTCACACCGCGCGAACTGGAAACTCCATTAGCGAAAATGACAGGCTCTGAGCTGAAAGAAAAGATCGGACTCGTTCCCATTTTGCGGGCTGGGTTGGGAATGGTTGAAGGAATATGGGAACTCATGCCTGTTGCGGAAGTCTGGCACATCGGTCTTTATCGCGATGAGCACACCCTGCGACCTGTGGAATATTACAATAAGCTTCCCCTTGAACCCACTGTCTCAGTTTGTTTGATTCTTGATCCCATGCTAGCGACAGGCGGATCCGCCATTGCCACCGCTGAGGTGCTCAAACGCTGGGGCGTCAAGAAAATTAAGTTTGTCGGGCTGATCGGCGCACCCGAAGGGATCAAAGCGATGCAATCCGCGCATCCTGATATCCCCATCTATCTCGCCGCGATTGACGACCATTTGAATAAACGCGCCTATATTGTGCCGGGTCTAGGCGACGCGGGCGATAGGCAGTTTGGGACGGGATAAACCAGTGATCAGAACCAGTGATCAGTAATCAGTAATCAGTCTTCAGTGATCGGTTTTCAGTAGGCAGTGAGGTGAAAGATGTGGAATTGGATTGTCTTTAGCTTTCTCACTTTATTTCTGATCTACATTTCACGGGCATCGTTACGCGCTCCCCGCTCGCATGGCTTCTATCGTTTCTTCGCCTGGGAATTCATGCTGGCCCTGTTCCTGCTCAACGTAAAATTTTGGTTTCAAAATCCATTTGCGTGGTATCAACTCATCGCATGGACTCTGCTCTTCGCATCGTTAATTCCGCTGGGATTCGGAGTTAGTGCGCTAAGGTCACGCGGGAAGCCCACTGCGGACCGAGAGAGCGATCCGTCACTATTGGCATTTGAAAAGACGACAATATTGGTCACGAGCGGTATTTACAAATACATTCGGCATCCGCTTTATAGTTCATTGTTTTTGTTGACTTGGGGTTTTTTCTTCAAACACTTTTCGGTGACGGGAATTGTCCTTGCAGTCACCGCCACGGTTTTTCTGGTTTTCACCGCAAAAGCAGATGAGAGGGAGTGCATTCAATTTTTTGGACCCGCTTACAACGATTATATGAAGAAGACAAAGATGTTCATTCCGTATCTCTTTTAAATATGAAAGCCATGCTCCTGCGCGAGACTGCGATGCTCGCACAAAATCCAACTCCTCTTTCGTTTCATGATTTGCCTGAGCCAAAAATTGACGCGGGCGAAGTATTGATCCGTGTTACAGCTTGCGGAGTATGCCGCACAGAACTTGATGAAATCGAAGGCCGCATCAAGCCGCGCCTGCCGATCGTGCTGGGGCATCAAGTGGTTGGGGTGATCGAGGAAGGCGAAAATATCAGCCAGCGCGTGGGCGTGGCATGGATTGCATCCACCTGCGGATCATGTCCACACTGTTTATCTGGCGATGAAAATCTATGTACTGAATTCAAAGCCACAGGCCGCGACATGGACGGCGGCTATGCCGAGTATATGAAAGTCCGCGCAGACTTTGTTCATCCCATTCCTGATTCTTTTTCTGATTCAGAAGCTGCGCCGTTGCTATGCGCGGGCGCGATCGGATATCGTTCATTACGATTAAGTAATTTACAAGATGGACAATCACTTGGCTTGATGGGCTTTGGCGGATCGAATCATCTTGTGTTGAAACTTGCAAAGCATAAATTTCCAAAGTCGAATATTTTTGTGTTTAGCAGAAATCCTGAAGAGCGCGAGTTCGCCTTATCGCTTGGAGCGGCCTGGGCGGGGATGATTGATCAGAGTCCGCTTGAGGCGTTGGATGCTGTGATTGACACCACACCAGTTTGGGGTCCAGTGAGTGAAGCGCTGAAACGGATCAAGCCTGGGGGTAGAATCGTCGTCAATGCCATCCGCAAAGAAGAATCCGATAAAGAAGTCCTGATGAAGTTGGATTATCCATCACAGTTGTGGATGGAGAAGGAAGTTAAATCGGTTGCGAATGTGACGCGCGCGGATGTGCGCGAGTTTTTGCAGATCGCGGCGCAGGCGAATATCAAACCTGAGTTTCAGGAGTATGAATTGAAAGACGCAAATCAGGCACTGGTTGAGATGAAGCAAGGTAAAATTCGTGGGTCAAAAGTTTTGAGGATGTGAGGAAAAATGGAAAACAAAAATGGTTACGACTTGAAGTCTGTCAAACTGCCCTATCTCGCGGGCGGACTGTTGCGCCTGTTCGTTTCGCTCGTTGAAGGTCCGCTTGGCGGAATGTTGGTTCCCAGTTTATTTGAAAGCGCGGGTATTACCTGGCTGCGAAAGCAAGTCATTGACGAAGCGCCGACTCATCAACCAATTCATTTCACGGGGGCGCTTGCTAAGAAAGATTCAGCCGTGCCAGAAAAAGAATGGCCAGGATCATCTGCTGTAGATTCAAACGGTTTTCATTTTGCAACCGTGTTCGATTACGCCAAAGCCTATCGTGACGGTAAGATCACGCCCGAAGGAGTGGCGCAAAAAGTTTTGGAC
>DATEDD010000001.1:0-6687 GCA_035286565.1 Anaerolineales bacterium | reverse complement strand
ACCGTGAAATTACGGATAAGGAATTGCGAGCTACCTCCGTCTATGCGATAAAGATCGAAGCATGGAGCGGAAGAGAAAACTGGAAGCCACGCGCAGATCAAAGCGATGAATGGCCGCCGCTGGATGGAAAGTGGTTTGCATGAAATCCTATCGAAAAGAACTTTGGTTCAATATCCCATCCCGCCGTGGAATTGTGAATATCACCCCGCAGGCTGAGAATTGCCTGCGCGAGAGTTAAATCCGATCCTCATTCATGGCATGTGCAACCCCATGCAAAATATGTGGGCACATGAAATACTCGTTCCCTGCGAGCCCAGGCTCGTCGATCCAGGCGTTTCATTTTTTGGATGTCTTTATCTGCTATCACTCCCTGTAAATCGGATTCGATAATTTCCCATTCACGGGACCATTCTTCGGGTGACGGCTCGATGTCTACAGTTTGAATTGTTCCCGTTTCAATCATATTTATCCCCGCCTCAAAGAATAGAGCTGCCAGTTGTGATCCCACTCCCGGGTCTGCGCCTTGTCTCTTTAATGATTCCGTTTGCCATTTTCCCAACGGGATGAGTTCATCAGGCTTGTCGATGCGAGCTGAGTAATCGGGTTCGGCGAAGGCAAGGATGTGCCCGCCTGATCTCGTTACGCGTTTCATTTCAAGTAAAGCCTGAATTGGGTCACGCACCCAAAGCAGAAGGAAATGACAATACACAATATCAATTGAATTGTTGAGATAGGGGAGTTGTAACGCGTTCCCTTGTATCAGGGAGGCGGTCGGACAATTGATTCGGCATTGGGTAAGCGCAGCAAGGTCAATATCCAGACCTAGAAGCAGGACATGGTTAGGTAACTCGGAGAGGACAGCGCCTGTGCCGCATCCAATTTCGAGTACGCGTCGTGCCTCATGCAACCCTGCTTTGTGGAAGAGGTAGGCCCGCAGGTCGCGAGTCCATTTCGCTTGTTGTATGTAGCGTGTGTGCCAGTTCATTTCCTTACTGCTTTATGAATAGATGGTTTTCCATTCATCCTTAAGGAAATTACCTAATACCTTATTTGCCATCCCTTGCGCAGGTAGGACATCGCCATCCGGCTCGACATACAACCACGCTTTGCCAGCACCTTCAGGGTTATCATCTTCCTGCGTTTCATAAGCAACCGGGTTATGATCGGAGTAGGGAACCGGCAGGTCAAACTTGAGAGTAAGCTCCAGTGAAGCGGCTTTTTCACGAAGCGTGTCATATGCTTCACGCAAAGAATCTTCTACGACTGTCATTGAGAAACTTTTCACTCCAAGACTTGCAAGCCGCTTCATGGTTACTTCTGAATTTATTACATTCTCATGGCTTATTGTGATGTGAACCGTTACGAAGATATCCTCCGGCATTATTAATTCCAGCGCCTTCCACGAGTCATCCATATCGGGTTGGAGAATAAAAAGAATGTGATCGAGCCCGGTTTGTAAGAGGATATCGAGATATTTTTTATCGGCGAGTTTCAATCCGTCGGTGAGAAGCCCGCAGACCTGACCGTTCTTTTCCGCTTGAGCGATCAGCATGGGGAGATCCTCTCGCAAAGTGGCTTCCCCACCTGTGAATGTGATGTGAGGAATGCCGACCTGCCAGGCTTTATCAATGATCGCTTTCCATTCATCGGTGGTCAACTCGCGGTCAACACGTTTAGAGGGTGCGTATTCTGCCTGAGTATTTGCGGGCAGGCGATAGGTCAGCGCGCAATCGAGGCGAAGCGGAGCGGTGAGATCCGCTGAATGAGGGGCGACCCGCGTGAAGTCAAGAAAAGAGAAGGGGTCAAGGTCCGGGGTTGATATCAAGGTTTGAATTCGATCCACGAAATCGTTGTAGTCTTCGAGCGCCATCCCTTTACTGACGCGATAGCGCGCCGCGATCTGTTTTGCCGCTTCTTCGGGTTCGCTGCCCTTGATGAAATGGAATGCGTATTCAGCCGCGGTGGGATTCAATTGCAAAACTGTGGACGCGTTCACGATCAACACACCTGCGCCATTACTTTGCAAACGCAGGTGGAGACGAAACGGATTATTATCCTGTATGGCTTGCAGATGGTATGTGCCAACGGGCAGGGATTCGATCTTTGAGTAACGGTCGGCCAGTCGATTGAATATTTTCATATTTACTCCAAACACCCTTCATATATACGCATATGCTCAGGTCAGTTCAGAACCGATAGCGAAACAACTTCATGATTCACGCCATATTTTTCGCGATGGCTTTCAAAATTAAGCGGGCATCCGCCCCCGCATTCGACGACGATCGAACAGTCATTGCACATATTCGGTAAACCGCGTCGTTCGCGCAGACGAACAGAGAGTTCGTGGTTCCAGATCGAATCCCATGAATCGGCAAGCATATTCCCAAGCGGATGATAGTATGACTGACAGGGTAATACGTTCCCGTTTGATTCAATGCACATGCTATAAAGCGCGGCGGTGCAGCCTTTTACGCCAAGCTGGTTCGTGGTGGGATCGAATTGACAATATTGCGTGGGTGTGTACCAGATGAGTCTTTGCCCACGTTCGTTGGTTTTACGCGTGGCGATGGCAAGGATGGATTGCAGTTCGCTTTCGCGCAAACCTGTACCAACTGTCAGCCCATGACCGGAATAAATAAGCGCATTCAGTCCAACGGTGGAAACGCCCATGTTTGCAAGAAAATCCAATGTATCAGGAATTGTATGAGCGTTGGTGCGAAGCATGGTGGTGTTTGTCATGACATACAAATGGCTTTGTAATGTGTTCTGAAGTCCGGCGACAGTTTGCCTGAATGCACCTTTGGACTGCATCATCTCATCGTGGATTTGTTCATCATAAGACTCAACGGTAATTTGCACATGATCAAGTCCGGCTTCGACGAGTTTTTGCACATACTTTTCATCGGACAGTCGTCGGGCGTTCGTGTTCAGTCCCGTGATCTGTCCATTGGATTCCGCGTGTTTGATCAACTCTGGCAGATCGTTTCGAAGTGTGGCTTCGCCGCCTGTGAAGACAATATGCGGAACGCCCAAGCTCCAGAGCTTGTCAAGGATCTTGAACCATTGTTCTGTGCTGAGTTCGGGAAAGTTTCGTTCCCGGGCGTTGTAGCAATGTGCGCAGTCATTGTTACAGCGATAGGTGACTGCCAGATCCATTCTATATGGGGCAGAGGGGCGCACGCTGAAGGGCATGAGCGATTCAAGTTCGATTTCATGAACAGGGCACGCTCCATCCGGGCGGATCAATTCTTCAAATTGAAATATGAAAGAAGAAAGATCCTCCTGCGCTTGCAGACTTGAAACAGAATAGCGAGATGTGAGAGCCCGTATTCCTTCGCCTTCTGTCTTCCCTTCAAGGGTCAACCACGCCATGTATGTTGCCGTTGGATTCAAATGCATGACACGATTTGCATTGACGATAAGCGTGCCATGCCCATCCGCATCGATGCGCAAATGGACGCGAGACTTTTCAAAATCAGTTTCGCGTGTGTAATGATGGAGTCCCGCTGAAGGAACACCAACCAGGGAGGAGGGTCGAAATACACTTTTCACTATCTTCCTCCGCCCGCACATGCACAAGCACAGCCGGCACAGGCACAGGCACAAGCGCAGGAACGACCACCTCCACTGCGACCACCACGAGAACCATTGGAGGATTGCTTGGGAGGAGGATTGGTCACATTCGTCACACGGCTGGTAAAGTCTGTGACGTTGCCGATGACTTTCTGCGAGAAGGTTTGTACGCCAACGGCAACAGAGGAAGCGAAATCAGAGCCGGGTAAACGCGGGACTGAAGGTAAAGATGTTGAGGATGAGGGTAAACCTCCTGAAACGGAAGCAGGCCTCGAGTAGGTTGGATCGTAGCGTCCCCACCAAGTGGGAATAAAGATTGGACCTCGAAATACACGCCGCGTGCGGTCGTCGTAATCCCTGTCCAGCATGGTCCATTCGAGATTCTGCTCGAAAAATTTCCCCTGCACATCTGGCGTATCCGCCTGCTCTACTTGCTGCCATGCCTTTTGCATGATGTTCTTGTAGTAGTCGATCGTTTCAAGGCGGCTGAAGCCTTTCATTTTTTCAGAAACGGAGCGAACTAATTTAACGGTCATCTCTTGTAATAAATTTTTACGGTTCTTCGTATTACCTTCTTTGAAAGCCGCCAGAAAATTCACTTCATATTCATGCAAACCGTCAGGCAGCGAAGGGGAAACTTCCACTTTTAACGGGTCGCGCGAGACCACTTGTGCGGCTTCTTTTTTGATCACTCCGAACAGGATCATGGTCATCACCTTATCCAGGGATTCTCCCATGAGAATTGCGGCTTCGACTGCGGTAAGTCCACGCTTAATACCGTGTCCTTCAATGGAAATTCGCGGCGTCATGTATTGAAGTTTGCGTCGATTGCCCGCGATAATCGTAAGTAATGGAATGCCGAGGAATATGAAGCCAAGAAAACCAATACACAAGATGAAGAAGATGGTATCCGACGATCGGTATGCATTCGGAACCTTTACTGTAACAATGCTATCTGCGGGGACATAGCTTTTTGGGAATGAGGCGCCAAATTTGTATTGTGTTTTCCCGTTTGCGCTGGGGTTGCGCCACGTATATGTTATACGTCCTTGCGAATCAAACGCAGTTTCTGGCTCAGATGGAAAACCGGTCGGCGCGGAATGCCACCTTGGTTCTTCGGGGTTTACCAATGGCGGCAGATGATAGATAACTGTGATATCCGTGTTGCCGGTGATCACATTGCTTTGAAAATACAGCGGGGCAAACACCGCGCTGGCATAATTTTCATCCTGTTCATCCTTATACAAAACTTGCGAAATGCGTCCAACGGAGACGTGAATTGTCCCCGTTTGCCCGGGCAGAATGGCATACGGACCCATTTCTACAGCAAAGCCTTCCCCGCCCGTACCTTGATAATCTTTAGAGATCGAGAGGGGATTGCCATTGATGCTGGACTGGATGCTGTTGAAATCGAAATTACCGTTGGGCATACCTACATCCACAAAATCAATGGTATGCCCGCTGGGTTGTGTCGTGAACGTAAGGAGATAATCCAGGGCCATCGTCCCATCTGAGTTCCAGTAAACGTTGACGATCTCCTTATCGAGACTAAAGTAATAGTCTTGTGCGGAAACGCTGGTCGTCAAACTGAAGGCAAGCAGCAAGGCGAGAAACAGGGCTATTCTTCGTTTCATAAGATAACCTTTCTTCGTTCAAATGTTCTTTACCATTTCGGTTCTTCAGTAAGTTGATAAGTTGTGCCGCAAAAGGGACATTCAACGGTGGGTGCGCCAGCCAGCATTTTGATATTGTCGGCTTTCAATGCGCCTCCGCAGTTCTTGCAGTTCATGGATTCGATCTTTGTTTGTGCGGGGAGATCAACTTTGAGAGTAACATTTGTTTCCCCTGCCGCCTGTGGTTTGCGGCTTGCGAACCAGATCAGGCCGAATCCGAACAGCACACTGAGTAATCCGCCGCATACCCATGTCCAACCGCCGCCCTGATTTCCACCTGCGCCCCAAATGAACAATACACCGAAGAAGATCAGGATCGCAGCCGCAATATTCCCGATGGTTTTCATAATCAGCCTCCTGCCAGTATAGCCAAGGAGTCTAATCCTTTTGTTGAAATAAGACAATTGACATTCATCTTGAAATCCTCTTTATTTCACAGGATCAATTCAACCTCACTTCATAACCCCGGTTCGTCAAGCATGCAAGGCGGGCTTGTGTGGAATTGCCTAAACAGGCGGCGGTGGTGATGGAAAATCAAGGAAGGTTTGGAGAACTTTTGTGGAACTGGCATATTTTTATTCAGGGAATAACAGGTCTCGCAAACCTAAAGGATTGTCAAGTATGTTGTTCCCAATATTTTTTCCATTCATCCCACCGATACAACCCGCTCTGCCCTCAAAAATGGTTGCCCGCGTTCAGCATCCATCTCCATCACGCCGGTAATCAATAAAGGCTTGATTGAATCGAACAGGGATTTGGCAAGGCGATAGACCTCTGGAAATAGAATGGCATCCAATGTTCCATGGAGGTCTTCCACAGTCAGGAATAACATCGAATCGCCTTTTGCCGTTCGACTGCGATGGGAAGTCTGCCGTACACCCGCAACAGTCACCCTGCGTCCAATTCTTTCCGCCGCTTCCAGGGTCGAGATCGCTCCCGCTTCAGTGATTTTCTCTGATACTAATTCAAGCGGATGAGCTTCCAGGCTTGCGCCGAGGATCTCCAACTGTGCATTTACCTTTTGTTCCAAGATCCAATCTTCTTTATTAGAGTCTGTCCATTCAAATAGACTCATTTGATTTTGTTGCCAGCCGCCGTTTTGCAATCGCTGCAGGATCGAGGGTATTTTTCCCAAGCCCTCCAATGCACCCACTCGCGTAAGATTTTCGGCTTCCTGAGCACGTGGGTCAACCCGCGTTAGGAAATCCTCCAGGGAAGTGAAGGGTGCATATCGCATGATGCGTCCTATCGTTTGACGAGTTAATTCCTTGACCTGATCCAGTCCCATGAAGAGGGCGCGCCGATCTGAGTCTTCAAGTTTTCTCACTGAAAAATTATGAGCGGAATAATTAATATGAGGCGGTCGAACTAGTAGTCCTATTCTTCTTGCCTCGCTGAGATAGACGCGCTGGCTGTAATAACCACCCCAATTGGCCAACAC